>DATGXD010000158.1:0-2582 GCA_035299105.1 Paludibacter sp.
GGTAGGAGGGTACTACGAGGCGATAATTGCCAACCCGCATCCCAAGCATTGTTCGTTTGAAATTACCCGGGCGGCAACCGAATTTGGCAAACGCGGTTACCACCTCCACATTGCCATTGCCCCCACAAAGAACATCGACCGCTACGAATGGTTTATCGAGAAAGCCACCGAGATTGGAATCGATGAGATTACTCCCCTGGTTTGCCGTTTTTCGGAACGTAAAATCGTGAAGGAAGACCGTCTCGAGAAAATCGTTGTTTCGGCAGCCAAGCAATCGCTCAAAGCTTATTTCCCCAAACTGAACCCCGCCTGCACCTTCGAAGCTTTTATGAAAAATCATCAGGCCGCTGCCCAAAAGTTCATAGCGCATTGTTATTCGGGCGATGAACGGAAACTTCTCCAGAAAGAAATACAGAAGTCGGCTGATGTGCTGGTGTTGATAGGCCCCGAAGGTGATTTCAGCGAAGAAGAAGTCCGCAAGGCAATAGCCGGAGGTTTTATTCCTGTTTCCCTAGGCAATAGCCGGCTGCGCACCGAAACTGCCGGAGTGGTGGCATGCCATACCGTGGCGCTGCTGAACGGTTGAGGTCGGGGGCTTTCTGCAGCATGTCTGTGAACCTCTCCAAAGTGGAATGCTAATTCTATCCCGATTTTTTTCATCATAATCTACCGGAGTATGGCCTGTGCAGATTCCAGATACTTGGATTTTTTCCAAGGATTTGGAAGTGGAACGCAATAACCCGCCGGTCATTGGCAGGCGAAACCCGAAAAGTATTGCCCGGATATGAGCGGCTTTACTCCTGGATGCGTGACGGGGGCTGTACAACGACAACGATGTACAATTGATACTGGCCGACAACTGCCAGCAACTGAAACAATATGCCCAAGCCGAACAGCATCTGGAACTGGCTCACGGAATGGTTCCCAACCGGTTTGCCACTTTACCTCCTGGTGCAGTTGTACCGGCTCCAGGGGCGGATGCCGATGCCGAAAAGTTGGCGAAGCAAATTATTGACAAGCTCGGGGAGATAAAAACGGAAATGAGAAAATTATCAAATAGAAAATAATGAGGACAAAATTAAAAGTTGTTTTGTTTGTATTATAGATGAATACAACCGGACTGTCAAACAATGCAATGCCCCAAAACTTTGCGCTTATGTGAAAGCCTGGAGTGTGAAAATGCGCCCTATCCTTTTAACCATGGCTTCCACTACATTGGGTTTTATGCCATTTATTATAGATGCAAGCAAGGAGGTTTTTGGGTTTCCCTTGGCTGCCGGGATTATCGGCGGATTGGTGTTTGCATTGGCTTCAATCCTTCTTGTTTTGCCCTTGTTCATTCTTAAAAGAACGGGCTGATTGTTTGACCAATGTTTAGCCCCTCCAACAATTGGCAAATTTATAAGCCATGAATGGCAATTTTATGACTGCAATACAGAATTTCAATGTGTATCTTTGTGGGATTGATTCTGTAAAACTTTACAAGTTCAGTTGAAAAATACCGGCTTGTTGAACTTTAAGTTGCTTTATGAAAAAAATCTTCTACCTGCTTTTATCGCTTTCGCTAAGCTGTGGTTTTGCTCCGCTTCCTGCCCAGTCCGTTACCAGTGTGAGCAGCTACCTGGTTGCGCAACCTGTGCCCGACCGTACCGTTTCGTTCAATATCGCCGATGCCGGTGTTTCAAAACCAATCACCTGGGGTCTCGACCTCGCCTGGCTCGACGAGGTGAACATCCGCCGCGGCGTGGCCTTCATGGGAACTGACAAGGTGGGACTGGTGCGTTCATCATTCACACCCACCGATTCGCTGGTAAACGGCGACCTGAAATCGGCCGAACTTGCCACTTTGAACAACCGCCTCGGCATTATTAAAAAATGGCTGGGGGCAAATACCAGGGTGGTGCTGAATTGCGATCATCCATCCGTAAGTTCCTGGTATATAGGCAATGCTGCCCGGTGGTCACAGCTAATCGACGTAACCACCAGGCGCCACCAGGAGTCCGGGCTGCGGGTTGTGTCCGTGTCGCCTTTCAACGAGCCGGATTTCGGTTGGGGACAATACAGCGGAAACAACGGCCAAAGCGATTTTTTCAATATCGCCGGTGAATTGCGCAAGAATCCCCGTTTCGACACCATCCGGATTTGCGGTGGCAACACGCTCAATTGCGACCAGGCATTAAATTGGTATAATTACCTGAAAACCAGGTTAAACGAAGGTAATACCCATCAGCTGGCCGGTAGCTTCGACAATTTCGCCGCTTTTTTCCAAGCTGTCAGGGCAAATGGCCATGTGGCCACCGACGACGAACTGCACAATGTGATGGAATGCATGGTGGGGGCTGAATATGGGCTGCAAAACGGGATTTGGTGGGGGACTGCCGAACTGGCGCGTGGTGAGTTTTGCAAAGCCAGCTATGGGCAACGGCTGGGTTATGCCGAGCACCGCCCGAACTGGACTGCTGCTTCGGTATACAGGAATCCCGATGGAAAAGTGCAGGCCTTTGGTGGAACTTCCGAGCGCCAGGCTGTTACAACCACCTACCGTTTCGTTTCTAAAGACCGCGATGTGTATTACGATGGTT
>DATGXD010000159.1:0-4502 GCA_035299105.1 Paludibacter sp.
ATTCACCAACTTTATTACAAACTTGATTGCAGGTTTACTGGCTTACAGCTTTTTACCTAAGAAACCATCAATCAATGTTGATTTTGTTGATCAAGATCAGTTTGTTTTATTCTAATCTTATATCGAACTCACGTTAAATTAGTATCGAACAGTAACAACATTCCATACAGCAAAATCAATTGCATGATTTTCAGCCAGTTTCACCCCGAATAAAACCATTTATTCCCTTTCCAACGAAAACAGGAAAAAGTCAAATTAGTTAGACAACACATTTTCCGTTCCCCATATTTCCAGTTCGCGAATCACCGACGAAAGGCTTTTGCCCAGGTCGCTAAGCGAATATTCTACCCGCGGTGGTATTTCTTTGTATTGTTCCCGCAGAATCAGTCCGTCAGCTTCCAGTTCTTTCAGTTGTTCGGTGAGTACTTTGCGCGAAATATCGGGAATACGAACAGCTATTTCGCCAAAACGCTTTTTTCCCGGCGTGAGACAGTATAATATAATGGTTTTCCACCTCCCTCCTATCAGTTGAAGAGTTGCTGTTACCGGACATTGCGTTTTTTCTTTGAGCTTGGGCATTATGGTTACTTTTAGGTTACTACTATTTTCATGGTTACTAAAAAGTAACCTGTTTCTGATATAAACTATTATTAGTTACTTTGCGTAACAAAAGTAGAAATAATATCAATAGCTTGTTTCGGTTAAGACAGACAAGTGGTTTTATTTAACCAGAATGTACAATCAAAACTGAACACAGATTATTATATTGCTTGTATTTGACAAAACAAAAAAAATACACATTCATACTAATTTAAAAGAAAGGAAACAAAAATGAAAATCGGAGTAACGGGAGCAACCGGCCAATTGGGTCGCCTGGTAGTAGGCAAATTGAAACAAAAAGTAGCTGCTGAAACGATTGTAGCTTTGGTACGTAACACTGAAAAAGCTGCAGATATGGGCGTGGAAGCCCGCGCATTTGATTATACCAAACCGGAAAGCCTGGTAGCTTCGTTGAAGGGTATTGATAAATTATTGCTGATCTCGGGCAACGAAATTGGCCAGCGCCTGCCGCAACATAAAGCCGTTGTTGAAGCAGCGAAACAGGCAGGTATAAAACTAATTACTTATACAAGCATATTGCACGCCGACACTTCGCCACTATCATTAGCTGTAGAACATTTGGCCACGGAAGTTGCCATAAAAGCATCCGGCTTAGTATATGCTATCCTTCGAAACGGCTGGTATACCGAAAACTACACCGGTTCGGCTAAAGCTGCCATTGGTGCCGGAGCCTTTATAGGATGTGCCGGAACCGGTAAAATTGCTTCTGCAGCCCGGGTTGACTTTGCCGAAGCGGCAGCAGCTGTATTGGCAAGCGAAGGCCATGAAAATAAAACCTACGAATTGGCAGGGGATGAGGCCTACACACTGGAAGAACTTGCTGCCGAAATTTCGCTTCAGACCGGAAAAACCATTCCTTACAACAACCTGACTGAAACTGAATATGCCGGTATTCTGAAAAACTTCGGTTTGCCGGAATCAATAGCGCAAATGCTAGCCGACTCTGATACAGGCGTAGCTAACGGAGTATTGTTCGACGATTCAAAAGTACTTTCCAAATTGATTGGCCGCCCCACAACACCGCTGTCGAAAGTTGTGTCCGATGCAATAGCTTAATAAAAATTGAGCTTTTCAGCAAAAATGTTTGAGCCGCAGGGAAAAACCATTCCCTGCGGGCGTACATCTCGCCCTTATTTCTCCAACCTGTTTTGTCAAGCAAAAAAATGTTTGTGAAAAACCTTTGCAAGACCCAGGAAAAACAAAAGCTCCCTGCCAAGTTGAACGGGGAGCTTTTTGTTTGACACCTACCTGAAAGGTGAAATGCGGGTTGGAACGGCAAAACAGTTTTAATTCACCCCTTTCCCTACCACATTGGTTATGGTTGAGTCAATCACTTGTTTGATGCTGTCGATGAAAATGGCGGCATCGGACATGGACAAGCACAAAGGCGGCAACAAGCGGATAATATTGGTCCCGCTAGCACCCGTGAATATCTTCTTCTCGAACAACAGCTTGTTCCTGATTTCTTTCACCGGCTGTTCGAATTCCATCCCAATCATCAACCCCATGCCACGCACTTCCTTTATCTGGGCAATTTTCTTGAGTTCCTTAATAAGGAATGCTCCTACTTTGGCGGCATTCTCCATCAAATGTTCGGCGTTGAGTATGTCAAGCACCGCAATGGCAGCCGTACATCCCAAGTGGTTTCCGCCAAAAGTAGTACCCAGCAAACCGTGCGAAGCTTCAAAGGCAGGGCTTATCAGCACCCCGCCAATGGGGAATCTGTTACCCATCCCCTTGGCCACGGTTATGAGGTCGGGGCGGATGCCTGCATGCTGGTGGGCAAAAAACTTACCGCTCCGGCCGTAGCCCGACTGGATTTCATCGAGTATCAGGACGGTGCCGGTGGCCTTGCATTCGGCGCTCAACTCCTGGAGGAACTTGGCATCCGGCACACGGATTCCGCCCACCCCCTGTATACCTTCTATAATTACGGCACAGACATCGTTCTTACGGAGCGACGCACGAACCGATTCAATGTCGTTCAGTTCGGGAAACTCCACTTCGAACCCCTCGTTTATGGGGGCTACAATTTTAGGGTTATTGGTCACACGCACCGCAGCCGAAGTCCGCCCGTGGAAACTTTTGTTAAACGCAATAACCTTGCTTCGCCCGTTGTGGAACGAAGCGAGCTTAAGGGCGTTTTCGTTTGCTTCGGCACCCGAATTCACCAGGAACAACGAATAGTCGTCATATCCCGACAGTTTGCCCAATTTCCCGGCCAGCTCCACTTGCAACTTGTTGAGCACCGAGTTCGAGTAAAAAACCAGCTTCTCGAGTTGCTGTGTCATTTTCTGGACATAGTACGGGTGCGAATGCCCTATGGAAATAACGGCATGTCCGCCGTAAAGGTCAAGATACTCAATACCCTGGGAGTCATATGTCCGGCAACCGATTCCTTTGGCAACTTCAATATCGAAAAGTGGATAAACATTAAATAAATTCATTTTACCTCGAAGGTTTTTAAAATTAGTGTTGTATTAAAGGCACACCGGACGGTTCCAGTCCGAAAAGCCAGGTGTGGCGGATGGTTGCATTACATAAGCGGGAACATATTCCACCGGGCGGAACCCATTCAAATGAGTTGCAAATGTAATTCAAAAATTAGACACCTTCAAATAAATGCATTTAAAAAAAATGATGTAATTTTACACCGGTTTTATGCATTCCAACACCCAAAACACCTCTGTTTCATGGATAAAGAAGTCACCATTTATTGTAAAAACACCAAATCCTACCATGTTTACCCGCTGGGTACTTCGCTTATCGAGATTTTGCAAGACCTTAAAATCGTGCTGAAATACAAGATTGTGGCCGCACGCGTGAATTACAAGGTCGAGGACCTGAATTTTTTAATATACAAACCCAAAGATATCGAATTCATTGACGTGAGCACTCCATCGGGGATGCGGGTGTATGTCCGCACCCTGAGCATGGTCATGGCAAAAGCCGTTTCGGAACTGTTCCCCGAAGCCACGCTGTGCATAGAACATCCCATTTCAAAAGGGTACTATTGCCGGATCGAGAACCTGGACCAGGCAATTACCCCCGAAATCATCGGGATGGTCAGGGAACGCATGAGCCTCATTATTTCGCAAGGGAAGAAGATTGACTCCGAAGAAAAGCAAACAACCGAGGTCAAAGAACTTTTCACCAGCCAATCCCGCCAAACCGACAAGGTGGCATTGTTCGAAACCATAGGCAGCCCTTATTGCCGCTTTTTTCGCATCGATGATTATATCGACTACTACAACGGTGTGCTGTTGCCTTCAACCGATTACCTCTACCTGTTCGACCTGGTGGAATACTACGATGGAATCTTGCTGAAGATCCCGAACCGCGAGAACCCTGTGGAACTCGAAGAAATGGTGTATTTGCCCAAAATGCACGACATTTTCAAGGAATACCTTGGCTGGAACAAGATACTGAACCTGAACAACGTGGGCGAATTCAACATTGCATGCCGGAACAACCAGTCGTTCAACCTCATAAAGGTTTCGGAAGCGCTCCACGAAAAGAAAGTGGCTTCCATTGCCGACATAATCTCGCAGCGTTCCGAAAAAGTGCGCTTTGTCCTTATCTCGGGTCCATCGTCGTCCGGCAAAACCACTTTCAGCAAAAGGCTTTCGGTGCAGCTGGTCGTCAGCGGCCTCAAACCGGTTGTGCTGTCGCTCGACAATTATTTCCTCAACCGCGAAGACACGCCGCTCGATGAAAACGGCAACTGGGACTTCGAACACCTCCACGCCCTGGACCTGGACCTGTTCAACCAGCACCTGAAACAGTTGCTCAATGGCGAGGAAATTGAGATTCCATTTTTCAGCTTCGAAGATGGGAAACGGTATTACAAGGGTGAAACCCTGAGGCTTAAGGACGATAGC
>DATGXD010000160.1:0-7454 GCA_035299105.1 Paludibacter sp.
AGGGCATCGATTGCGCGGATTAACGTAACGCCGCCGCCGGGAACGATTCCTTCTTCGATGGCAGCACGGGTAGCACTAAGCGCATCGTCCACACGGTCTTTCTTTTCCTTCATTTCCACTTCCGAGGCAGCGCCCACATACAGCACAGCTACACCACCCGACAATTTGGCCAGGCGTTCCTGGAGCTTTTCGCGGTCGTAATCCGAAGTTGTCGAAGCAATCTGGGCTTTGATTTGCCCTATGCGGTTCGAAATGTTTTCTTTAGCTCCTACACCGTTCACAATCACCGTATTGTCTTTGTTTACAGTAACTTTCTCGGCCGACCCCAGCATTTCGAGGGTTGCTTGTTCGAGTTTGATGCCTTTTTCTTCCGAAATTACCACGCCTCCAGTCAGGATGGCAATGTCTTCGAGCATTTCCTTGCGGCGGTCGCCGAAGCCCGGGGCTTTAACTGCACAGATTTTCAGGTTGGCACGCAGGCGGTTCACAACCAATGTGGTAAGTGCTTCGCTGTCTACGTCCTCGGCGATAATCAGCAACGGACGGCCCGATTGCACGGCAGGTTCAAGTACCGGAAGCAATTCCTTGAGGTTCGATATCTTCTTGTCGTGGATCAGGATATATGGTTTTTCCATTTCCACTTCCATTTTTTCGGTGTTGGTCACGAAATAAGCCGAGATATAGCCACGGTCGAACTGCATGCCTTCCACCACTTCGATGGTCGTGTCGGTGCCCTTGGCTTCTTCTATTGTGATCACACCGTCTTTCGAAACTTTGCGCATGGCATCGGCAATCAGTTTCCCGATAGTTGCATCGTTGTTTGCCGAAATGGAAGCAACCTGTTCAATTTTATCGTAGTCATCACCTACTGTTTTTGCCTGGGCGGCAATGCTTTTTATCACTTCGGCCACAGCCTTGTCGATTCCGCGTTTCAAATCCATGGGGTTTGCACCGGCAGTCACGTTCTTCAGACCCACGCTTACTATCGATTGTGCCAAAACAGTTGCAGTTGTGGTTCCATCGCCTGCATCATCGCTGGTTTTCGAAGCAACTTCTTTCACCAGTTGCGCTCCTAGGTTTTGGAATGCATCTTCCAATTCAATTTCTTTTGCCACCGACACCCCGTCCTTTGTGATGTGTGGCGCACCGAATTTTTTCTCGATAATTACATTGCGGCCTTTAGGGCCAAGCGTTACTTTCACGGCATTTGCCAGCTCGTCAACTCCTTTTTTCAGCTGGTCGCGAGCATCAATATTGAATAAAATTTCTTTAGCCATAGTTTATTTGCTATTTAATTATTTACTATCTACAATTTCTTTTGTTCCCTTTCAGGGGTTAGGGGTTTAAAGAACTGCCAGGATATCCGACTGGCGCATGATGAGGTATTTTTCGCCTTCCCATTCCAGTTCGGTGCCGGCATATTTTCCGAAAATTACCTGGTTTCCAACTGCAACTACCATTTCTTCGTCTTTGGTTCCTTTACCCACGGCTAATACTTCGCCCCTGAGTGGTTTTTCCTTGGCTGTGTCAGGAATAATGATTCCACTGATTGTTTTTTCTTCTGCGGCGGCTGGCTTCACCAGCACGCGGTCGGCTAATGGTTTGATATTCATATTTTTCCTTTTTAAAAATGATAAATAATATTGAATGTTTTTGTAGTTTTCAGTATGGGATGCAATCATCCGGGAAACGGGAGTCAGGGAAACTTTGATATAACCATGATTCCGGGATTGCGAACAGAACTTTACATATTTTATGCCATAAGCCTGGCAGTGCCAGTTTTGACAGCCAAACAGTTTTCTGATTTGAAAAGTTGCTTTTGTCGGCTGACAAGATGTCACTTCTGCAGGGATGTTTTGCAAAGAAACAGCAACTTGTATGTGTCGTAGAGTAGGAGGGAAGGGTGTTGTGTCGACAGGCACTGCACAAGGGCTTTTCGTATCAGGTCGTATTTAAATGCAAGCAAACGTGTCAGCCCTGTTTTCTGAAGTCTGGTGAAAGTTTTCAACAATTTCGATTCATTGGCCAGGTAAGGGTAGTTTCCCGTTTTATAGAGCAAGTACAAGTTCCGGGTACCTTCTTCCGTCTTCCGGATGAAATCGGTGTTGTTGTCCAGCCCTTTGTGTATTAGTGGGTTGTCAATGTGAATTATCTGGTAGCCCGATGCGCGGAGCTGATGCCCGAAAAGTGTGTCCTCGTGCCCATAACCGCGGATACTTTCGTCGAACCGCACCTGATTGAAAATCTCTTTTGAAATCAGGAAATTAAAAGTAGCAAAATTTTGATCTTTCAGAAGTTTGCTTCGTTCAATTGCGCTGCGTGCTTCCCGTTTTCTTCCGTAGGTAAGTCGAAGGCTATATTGAGGATTCTGTTCTAAAGGATCGTAAGCAGTGCCGCCGACAACAATATTGTTTTTGTGGCAGAATGCTAAATATTTAGTAATGTAATTTGCCGAATTTATTTCAGCATCACAATCGATAAATAGTAAATGATTAAACCTGGCAAGATCGGCGAGTTTATTCCGGATTGCCGATCGTCCCACGTTGTTTTCAAGTACTATATGCCGACAATTCGCCATGGTGGTAATGGCATTGTTTTTTTCAACTTCACGGGTTGAACCATCTTCCATGACCACAATCTCAAAATCAATTCCGGATGCAGCAGCCTGCTTTTGCAGTCCTGTTGCCAGGTCCGTAATGTCGTGATTATAGGTGGGTATAAGGATGGAAAGCATGCCGGAGATAGAAGTATTTGATATTATTGTTTTGAATATATGCGTTGCTGGTTTTATGGGAAATACCTCAAGAATGCTTCACCTGTTAATCACGCTGAGCAGCACTTTTTCTTCATTTTCCCAGCAGAGTTCATGTTTTGCTTTTGCCGTGTTTTGTTTCACCTGGTTGTAGCGAAGGTTGTTGGCAAAAATTTCTCCAATCACCCGGGCTATATGTTTGGGATCATGGTTTTGGATATAATACCCGACATCATGCCTGTCGATAATTTGTTTTAATTCGGGCAAGCCTGATGACAATGTTGGAATTCCGGAATGAATATAATCGAACAGCTTGTTTGGCAGCGAAAAATGGTAGTTCAGGTTTGTGTCCTTGTCGATAGCAAGCCCCAGGTTGCTATTCAAGGTATATTGCCGCAATTCGCCAAAAGGCATCCTGGGTTTGAACAAAACTTTGTCATGTAGTTTTTCTTCACTTACAATTCGTTGAAGCTTAGGCAACGCATCGCCACCACCCACAATTAGTAAAACACAGTTGTCCAGGTATTTCATGGCCAGGCAAGCTTCTTCTGCACCTCTTTCCACGTTGATACCCGTTCCTTGCAGGATAATGATTTGCTTGTTTTCGGGCAGGCCAAGTTCAATGCGGGTTTTAACCCTGTCGGGTGTAAAAGTTTGGGGAATGTTTCGGCTGACATGCACGGGCTTTTGGTATTTCCTGCTGTACAGTTTGGCTATCGATTCGTTTACGGTCACCACATCCGTGAGGCGTGGAAACAGGAAATCTTCGAATGCCTTCCAAACACGTTGGGTCAACGGGCGTCTCACCAATTCGGGGGTTTCAGTAAAATATTCGTGTGTGTCGTAAATCAGCCTTTTGTTGCGGATGCGCGCGGCCAAATAGGCGGCCGGCAACGTGTCGAGGTCGTTGGCAAAAATCAAGTCTACTTTTGCCGTCAATAAATAGAAAAACAGGCGGATATTGTATTCTGCATAAAATTCGGGTCCTTTCCTGAACCATAATTTTTTCCTCAACGTGAAATATGGGCGCTCCAATGGCAGGCTTTCGGGCAATAAACGGCCATATTCTATCACCCAATAACCCGATTTCTCCAAAGCCATGCAGGTTTTATGCACACGTTGGTCGGTAGTCAGGTCGTTGGTTACGCAAACGATAGCTGTTTTTTTCATTTGGATTCAAGAAATTTTGTCAGGTCCTTATACAATTTACGGTGGTACGACTGTGCGTTTTTTTCAACCGACGTGTTATGCCAAAGCAATACTAACTCTCCATTGTAGCTTTCCACGCAGTTAATCAGCTGTTCGCAATACTGGTAAGCATCGTGGGCGTTCATGTACATATAACGTTTGTCGCTGAGCGAACCATCCATGATAGTCAGCGAATGGAGTGTGAGCGGGGTTAGCGTTCGTGTTGCAGGGTCAATCCATTTTACCGGGCGGCAGGTGCCAAGCCTGAATCCTGCCATGTCGGCATAACCCATGGTAAAATCATCGGTAATTCCGGCATCAATCAACGCCTGCATGTGTTCTGGTTCGCGGCAGTCGAGGAAATGGTGTCGGTTGTAGCTTTTTGTATTCTTCACGTGGTTTTCCAGCCGTTTTTTTTCTTCAAGTATCAATGCCGGGTTGATTCCCGCCGCGTAGCTGGAATGGAGGGCGACTGATACATCTTTCCGTTTCGAATAACGTATCAGGCCCCGGAAGTCGGGATGGATGAGGTTGGTCATGGGTTTGTCCTCTTTCCGGTTACCGCCTCCCGACCGCACAAAAAGGATTGATTCACAACGTTCTTCCCCCAGTTTCTTGATTAGCGACAAATTCATCTTGTATAAAAAGGGGAAGGTGTACCAAGGGTCGTAACGTATCCCGGCAAAAAAGCTTCTCCATGCTTTTTGCCCTTCCCTGGGTCTTTTCAGCCCACGGAGGAGGCCGCCCAGCATGCCGCGTACATTCCTGAAATGGGCTATCTGGTCGAGGTCATGGGTCAGGTATATTTTTTGGATTTCCGCTGGTGGTTCGGGAACTTCGCATCCGGTTTCGCGGAGCTGGCCGCGCAGCAGCCTCCCGTATTCTTCTACCAGCGGCCTGTCGATAAATCCTGCCCGGTAAGGCAGCGATTCTTTTCCGGGGAAACGTCCATGAATGTCGCGTACATCGCGGCGGACCATTTCCTCGTACCGTGAAACCAGGAAATAGGTGCTGGCAACCAGGTCGGCATGGACCAATCGGGTTTCGCCTGTTTGATCAACCACTGTTCCGCCAAAAAGGATGGGGGTTTCTTCCCAGATTCGCAAAGGCAGCGCAGGCAATGTCTGGGCCGTGCCGTAAACACCTTCATCGAAGAATCCCGAAGGCAATATGACTAATTTGTACTTGTGGAATTCATCCGGGTCCGAAGTGTATCCCACCTGGTTGCAAGTGTCCGATGGCACATGCTCGCTTAACAGGAACCGGATAATGTATTTTATTATTTCAGGCATCATTTTTTTTCTTTCCAGTATCAATTGAAAAGATGAATTGTCAGGGCATTTGTTTCTTTTTCCGTTCGTGGGTGAAGGTGAGTATACCCGCCACTAAAGCTCCCAGTAGTAAATCGCGGTACGTGAACATGCCACAGAAGCCAGGCTGGGTATGGTGGGTTGCGACACGTAAAATAAATGTCAAAACAATAAAAACAACAAATATGCTCAGGCCGTAAAGCACGGGTTTTAATCGCGGGTGGATGGACATGACTCCTTCTTTTCAAATGAAACTTCTCCAATGTCTCGAACTATCAATAAAACCAGGCGCAAAGCAACTTTTGTACGGCTTGGCTCTTGATATAACCGCCAAAAGTAGTCAAAAAAAATAAAAACCGGGAAACAGCCTGTGTGAATTATAGGTTTACCATAATAATTAACGCATTGTGGACCGGATTAGTTGTCCGTGTTTTGCAGGCTGCCTCCCATTTATCCAAACCATTATCCAATGGCAATGGGGATGAAAGAAAATGCCATCTGTTTGTTTTTCAGTTGCGTTCAATTGTGAATGGAACATGGTGGGCCATAAAACCATTGTCTCGCTAAAATAATTATTACTTTTCTCGGAAATCTGACCAGATATTTAAGTCGATTAATTACTTTTGCCATCGTAGCAAGAAACATGAACCCAAGGTATCTTGCTGTGGCAGCTTTTTTATAAACATTGCATTGTGACGCTCTGCACCTTCTTTTGGAACGGCAACCAACCTTGTTTGTAGGGGGGTATGGATCCACCCCTCCTGTGTTCGTGCCGGGAAACTCACCCGATTCGGTTTCCCATGCTGGACAGAAAGCTTTTAACTTAATGAATTGACGGCCTAAGTGCAATGCACGACGGCAAGAAGGGTAAGTGTCGGTGCAGTAGAGGCTGTGGCCGTTTCCTTGTTTTGAATAAACTGGAGTTCAATACTATAATTAAATAAAATCACAATTTAAAATGAGCAAAGAAAATACCGTTTGCACCGATATCCTGATTGTCGGTGGGGGACCTTCCGGGTTGGCTGCCTCCATACATTTGGCCGACATCCTTAGGAATAAGGGGCTGGATCGTAGGATTTTGTTAATAGAAAAAGGGGCAACCATCGGCAGCCACATTCTTTCAGGGGCAGTTATTAAAACCGATGTTGTTAAATCCTTGTTGCCCGAGGTCGACTTCTCCGAAATACCTTTCAATGTCCGGGTTGCATCCGATCATACCGTGTTGCTAAGCGAGAATGGTTCGTTGAAGTTGCCTTTCCATGCACCTTACATGGACAACAAGGGGAATACCGCCATGTCGCTGGGTCAGTTCTGCAAATACTTGGCTGCCAAGGCACAAGAGAAAGGAGTGGAAATTTACACCGGTTTCTCGGTGGATGAAATTTTATACGGGCCCGATGGAAAAGTTGCCGGGGCAAAAACGATAGACACTGGGGTGGACCACCACGGGAACCGGCTGGAGAATTTCCAACCGGGAACATGCATCGAAGCCAAGCTGACCATTTTTGCCGAAGGAACCCGCGGAAGCCTAGCCAAAAAACTTATTTCTAAATTCGAACTGGACAAAGGGAAGAACAGCCAGGTATATTCATTGGGCGTAAAAGAACTCTGGAATGTGCCCGAAGGAAATATAAAACCCGGGGAAGTTTACCACACCATGGGCTACCCGCTCAATAGGAAAGAATTCGGGGGAGGCTTTATCTACGGTATGCCCGACAACAAGGTGGCGGTGGGTCTGGTAGTGGGCCTCGATTATGAAGATCCAACCTTCGATGTGCACAATGCATTCCAGGTATGGAAAACAACCTCCTTTGTATCCCGCTTCCTCAAAGGCGGGAAATTGGTCGAATACGGAGCAAAAACACTTCCCGAAGGAGGATGGTATTCTATCCCCAAGCCTTACACCGACAATGCCCTGATTGTGGGCGATAGTGCCGGCCTGGTGGCAATGCCTGCCCTGAAGGGTGTTCATTTGGCTGTTGCCTCTGGGGTTCTGGCCGCAGAGGCAGCCGTTGAGGCTTTGGGCAAAAATGATTTTTCGGCAAAAACCTTGTCGGCTTACGAGGAATCCATCCGGGCAAGTGTCATTTATAAAGACTTGTATCCTGTCCGTAATTTCCGCCAGGGATTTTCCAAAGGATTGGTGGCGGGCGGAATCCATTTTGCCGCACAATTGGTTACAGGTGGTGCGGGATTCTACGGAC
>DATGXD010000161.1:0-26673 GCA_035299105.1 Paludibacter sp.
AACATGCACACGATAAGCCTTTAGAAGATAGAAATTGTGTTAATGCTGATTTAGGTTTGCACATTCTTAATCGAGCTTTCGATATTTATAATTACAATCAAATAACGCAGGCTGCTCTTTTTTCTTAAGCTTGCACCTAACGACCGAGGCTATGAGTGATTTGGCAATGGCGAGCGATGCGCTGTCGGACACCACAAAAGCCCACACGGGCAAATAAATTTTCAAATACTAACCAACTGCCAAACCAACCATAGGCGTGTGTTACTGGCAGTACGTTTCTTAATCTTTATTCAAAATGAAATATATGGGAAGCAAGGCGAGATTCGCCAAAGAAATTTTAAGCATAGTTCTAAAAGATAGAACAGAAAATCAATGGTATGTAGAACCTTTTGCGGGTGGAATGAATATTATTTGCGAGGCAAACGGAAAAAGAATAGCGAACGACATACATCCGAATTTAATATCTTTATTTGAGGCTGTTGTTTATGAAAATTGGAAACCGATAAAAATATCAAAGCCTTTTTATGACAGCGTAAATGTAGCCAAAAAAGATTTTGATTCTCATTTAGTTGGCTGGGTTGGTTTTGGGTGCTCTTATAGTGGTAAATACTTTGGCGGATATGCTGGAGAAACAAAAACAAAAATAGGAACTGTTAGAGATTATCAACAAGAAAGCATAAATAACTTACTGAAGCAATCTGAAAAACTAAAAGGTGTTCATTTTTCTTGTATGCCTTATTCGGAAATGATAATCCCTGAAAATAGTATTATTTACTGCGACCCTCCATACGAAAACACAAGTAAGTATTCAAATGCCTTTAATCATGCTGATTTTTGGCAGTGGTGCAGAGATATGACAGCGAACGGACATAAGGTATATGTTTCAGAATATAACGCCCCAAATGACTTTAAATGCGTTTGGGAAAAAGAAACAAAATCCTCTCTTTCAGCAAACGGAGTTATTGGTGGCTCAAAAACTTCTACGGAGCGTCTTTTTTCGTATTGCCAGTAACGACGGGGCTACCCGTCCGTGTGGGTTGATTTTGTGCGTGGAAAATGGCGGGTAGGCTTGTGTTAGCAGCGTACCATATCTTTTTTCAATGCGTTCTTTGAAATTTTGAGAGTATAAAAATATAACTTATTGATAATCAAGGATTGTGTTTTGTTGAAAGTTAAACTTTGTTATTTCAATAAAAATAAATGCTCGAATGTTTGTGCATATCAATTATATGCTTTATCTTTGTAGCATAATAATCAAATAAACAATAACAATTTAATAATTACAATCATGAAAACAGCAAAAGTTAGAATTATTTCACAAAAAAGAATTACAGACAAACAAGACAAGGGATGGCTATTTACATGGGTAGAAGTATATGACAGCAATACAACAAGTACTGAAAAGGAAATGGCTATCTGGATTAAAGATAAAAAAGATGCTTACAATGAATTTATGTGTAATAAAATGTTATGACAGAACTCGAAAACATCAAACTATTCTTTTCTAACACAGTTGTAAAAGACTGTGTTAGTATTAAGAAAGTAGAAGAAACATCAGGGCTGCCTGTACGAGCATTGTACGCATTTGTAAAAGGCGACAAATACAGATACCTGTCGCAAGCTCAAATCGAAAAATTGATACCTGTAATCGTGCAATTAGGCTATAGACCTTTAGAAGTCGATAATCAGTTTTTGTAATTTACTCTCTCAAAATTTCAAGGAACGACCGGATAGCAACCACGGTCGTTCTTTTATGGTTGCTGCTAACACCAATATATGTACATAAAGACTAAACCACAATGCCAACAATAACAATCAATTACGTACTAACATACGAACTTTCTTTCGCTCCAAATTACAAGTGGACTGAAGACGGTTTGTGTTTTAATATGAAAAGCGGACGGCTGATAAATAAGACTATGTGCGGCCGGTCGATTGGTTATTGCATTCAGGGGAAGTTCTACGCGCTCAACACGCTTCGGAAACAACTGGTAAAAATCAAAAGTGAACGGTGCCCGTTTTCGGGCAGGGAGATTTGATTTTTACCGGTTATACCTGTTTTATCGAAAAAATGTCCTTTCCATTTCTCTTTGTTGCAAGTAAGTTTGCAACATGAATAATCAGCGACTTATACAGGTTTACGACGCTATCCGGCAAATGGAACGCATTTCCGAAGCCGGGGGTGAATTCTCGTTCTCGTTCGTGAAGTATAACCGGCAGAATGGAAAAGGCGGGGATATTGCCCGTATAAGCCGCGCCAGGCTCCGGAAGAAAACGCCGAACGACGTGATCGAACATTCGGATTACAAACTTTTCTTTACCGATCTCGACGCCAACCTGCCACGTAACTGCTGGCAAATACTGATTCTTGAATTCAACGGACAAAAATGCTTTATATAGACCCCTAACCCCTAAAGGGGAATGAGGAATAAACAACTATTAATTGTCAATATACTTATTATTATGTTTGGACACAAAAAAAGACTTAGTAAACTTGATATAAAAAGTATAGTACTTATGATTGATGATTTCAACAATAATCATAAGAATTTGACTAATAATAAAAAAGAATATTTTTTGGCCAGGACATTGAAAGATTTTGGAGTTAAAGTTGATCGTGGATATACATATGGTTGCATACCTCCACCACCATTAAGAAATAGGTGCTATCAGCCAACAGTGGATAATACCGGAAATCCACCAACAGGTGAATTATAAAATATGCATTCAATTGTAAAAAATACAATACTCAATAATATCAGACCTTTACAAGGCAAATAATTATGAATACAGTACGACGACTTGGAAACTTTGCGATAGCCGATACCCGGCATGGATTACTCTCGTTCAGCGCGGGCAGCACTTTCGGACAGGGAGAATACCCGGTTTCGACGTTCAACTTCTCTCAACCGCAGAACTGGAACGACCAGTACCTGACCGTTGGCGATTACAACATTATACCGATAGGCAATAACAACGACCTGCCGCTGGAACTTATGCGGATTCTGGACGATAACTATGCCGGCGAGGGTATACTCGGTCGCATTCAGGGTTTGCAGTGGGGCGACGGTCCAAGGCTGTACGAGGAAGTGGAACAGGAAGACGGTACCCTGAAACGCATGTGGCGCAATGACGCAGAAATCATGGACTGGCTGGATTCGTTCGACGGGGTTAACCAGTTGCTGCATTGCCATACTGACCTGGTACATGGATTGGGTTACTTCGTGAAGCTGTACCGCAACCGTGGAGCACGTATCGGGCGCGATCCACGTATCAGTTCGGTGGAGCATGTGCCTGTAAGCCGTGCACGGCTTGAATGGCCGGGACTTGACCGCGATTACCCCACACGGATAATCACCGGAAGTTTTCCGTACCCGCAACTGAACCGGTTGGCAGCTTACCCGATATGGAACCGGCAGATTCCGTTCCAGTTCCCGGTAACGATGCGTTACCAGTCGGTATACTCGTTTTGCAAATCGTTCTACAGTACGCCGCGCTACATGGGAGCGCTTATCTGGATGAAGCTTTCGAACAGCATTGCTCCACTGTTGATACAATATAATAAGAATGCTTCGGCCATATCGTACCACATCGAGAGCCCGCAGGAATACTGGGACGATGCCCGGGATGCACTGAAGAACAAATGCGTGGCTGAAGGTGTGAAGTTCACCGAAAAAATGTTCGACGACTTCAAAGACCAGGCATTCCAGGACTTTACCGATGTGCTTACCGGTACCGAGAATGTAGGCAAGTTCCTGCACACGCAGGAATTCTTCAACACGATAGCCAACAAGTTCCAGGGCTGGAAGGTAACGCCTATCGATAAGAAGATAAAGGAATACGTTGACGCACAGATAGCCATTGCCAACAAAGGCGACAGCGCGGCCACTTCGGGATTCGGACTGAACCCGGCTTTATCCAATATAATTGTAGAAGGCAAAATGAATTCCGGTTCGGAAATGATTTATGCCCTGAAAGGATACTTTGCTACCGAAACTGCCGTGCCCGAAATGATACTTTTCCAGCCGTGGAACGACGTGATACGGGCTAACTGGCCGGATAAAAAACTGAAACTCGGCTTTTACCGCCCGGTAATCAGCACGGAATCGGCTACCACACCGGCAGACAGACTGGCGAATCAGAAATAAGACCCCTAACCCCTAAAGGGGGATAAGAGAAAAAACATTTACGGACTGATTAATAAAAAAATATATGCCATTATTTAAATGTGAAAAATGCGGTTGTATTGAAAACACTGCACTTGGACATTACTGGTCGAGAAATTGGACTGAATTTAAAGGTACTGAGTTTGAAAAAGCACTTTGTTCTGAATGTACGCCAATTGTTTATCCAAATGGAGAACTAAATAAACGTGCAACCGGAAAATGGCACGGTCAATTTCCAAAAGAATTGGCAACTGAAAAAGATAAGGGTTATCTTTTGAATTTTTAAAACTAGCAACTATAAACTACTAACTACCAACTAATATGATTTTCAATAAAAACAATACAGGCGGTACGGAACTGCGGGATTTAATCGGGTTTATTGATGCCAGCACCAATTTCGACCGGTGGAAAACGTGGATTGAACTTTCGGTTCGCCAGATTACATCGCTTACCGGGACGGAACTGTACAAGCTGGCCGAAACTCATTACAATTCTGATAAGTACGGAGCGCAAGACGAGGATACTACCGAAGGCGAAACAGCACCGAAATACAAGAATTCGGTACTGACAGAACTGGTACGCCTGATGCAGCTTACCAACGCGCTGTTTGCATACGTGAAGTTGCTGCCGTCGCTCGATGCCGGGCACGGGAACAGCGGACGCAAGCGAGAGGTGGGCGAAACCGAACGGGCACTCACGGCCGTGGAAGCTTACAAGGATGAAATGAATATCCTGAACCTGGCATACGAAGCCTTCGACCAGTTGATAGCTTACGCCGAAGCCAACGCCATAACCGAATGGACCGAAAGCGGAATTCGTAAACTCACGGCCAGGCTACTGATCCAGAATCCGGAAACATTCAACCTATACTTTCAGCTCAATTCGGTGCGCATGTATTATACCCTCACACCAATGATCCGCGAAGTACAAATGCTGAACGTGGTACCGGTAATCGGCACCGAAAAGCTGGCTGAAATACTTTCCGCCATATCGGCCGAAACTCCAACCGACCCGCAAAAAGAGCTGATAGCACTCGCGCAGGATTATATCCGTCGTCCGCTGGCACTGGCAACCATGGCCATGGCACTGCAACGGCTCAACCTCGACGTTTTCCCCGACGGAATATTGCAAACCAGCGTGGTGGGAAGTATCAAGGAAAAAAGGGTTGCGCTTGAAGAATCGCGCAACGGGCTGATACAAACGCTGAAAGAAGATGCAGAACTTGGCTGGCAAATACTGCAGAACGAACTGAATAAAGGCGTGGTGACAGAAGTGTACGTGAAAAAACCGAAGGGAATAGGGGCGGGGTTTAGGTTTTAGTTGCTAGTAGGTAGTTGGTAGTGGATAGTTGGTAGTTGGTAGTAGATAAAATGATAATAATATTGCACTTCCCGCTTCCCGATAGAACAGCGCGCTTTGGGAGTGCTTTTTAAAATAAATAATTCATATTTTATGCACGAATTACTCAACAATAAAACAGGTAAAGTCATCCGATTTGCGGAGGATGTACATGAGTTGACACCGGATGAATACCTGTTTTATCTCGACCTGGTATTGCAATATATGTCGGGGCAGATAACCGACCCTCAGGAAGTGAAGCGGCGTTTATTTTCGAAACTTACCGGGTTAAAGATTTCGTTCCGCATGTTCTTTTACAAGCCGGAATTAATAGAAGCTATCTGGAGCGCTGTAAACGAGCGGGTGAACCTACTCGATTCGTTCTTCGATATTACCGAAACGAAAGGTAAACCGGAATACGCCATGCATGTGAAATGCACATCGAACCTGCTTCCAAGGTGGAACGGATGGACAGGCCCTGAAAACCTGCTATACGACATCACCTGGGGACAATTCAAGCAATGCGTGAACGCGCTGAAGTTGCTAAACCAGGCGCAGGAAGCCGGAGAACTGACCGAAGCCGAACGCTACACGACGGATATTTTCAGGGCATTATACAAAGTACCTCAGAAAATGAAGCATTGCAAGAAGCAAATACCGGACACGGTGCAGTTCCACGCACTGACGTATTTCAGCTACTGGTATGAACTGATTACCACCTGCCCGATAGGTATTAACGGAGAAGACGTAGATTTCTCGGTACTATGGAAACAAGATCCGGACGAACCTGCCAACGAACAGGACAAAAGCGGGTGGCTTGGAATCAGTTTTGCGATTGCCGAAAGTGGAGTATTTGGCGATCTGGACGATGTGGACAATCAGAAACTATATAAAGTACTCATGTTCCTGTACAAGGAGAAAATGAATACCATTTTCCGTAAAGAACAAAATAATACTTCTGAAAATGACTAATTTAAACGACCTGAAAGAATACTGGGAAAGCATGCTGCAGAAGCAACCCGGACTTAAAAGCGTATTTTTCATAACTGAAGAAGGCGATGTGAAAGACTTTATCAGCGATATTTCGCCCGAACAGCAACCATTCGCGCTAGTACTGGTGCCATCGGGCAACAGCCAGGGAAGCGAACAGGACAATTTCCGCGAACAAACCAGGCACCTGTTTTATATTCTTGAAAAAGAAAATTCGTTCCGTAAAACCAGTCTCGATATTCAGGTAGAAACCCAGCCGCTTACCGAAGCCATAAAAATGCAATTGCTTGCCGATAAAAGTCCGTGCAATTTATTGCGTTACCTTGACGAAGGCAGTTTCCATACCGATCCGGAACGAAAGAAATTCAGTAGTTGCACCGGGTGGAGCGTTTCGTTTAATAGTTAGTAGTAGGTAGTTGGTAGTATGTAGTATGTAGTATGAAAGAATTATCGGAAGTTGAGAAGTTATTCGTGATGGAAGTGCTCGACACGCACGGCGAATACATTGTAGATTTGCTGCAGGACAGCATTGAGGAAAAACGTTTGCGACTTACCGATGAACTGCTTGCAAGTCTGGACTATAAAGTGCGGAAGGATGGAGATGACTATGTGCTTTCGGTTTCGTTCCTTAGTTATGGCCGTGCCATTGAAATACAACTTTTTAAAAGCCGTAGACTCAGGCGCGAAGCCCGGAGCGAGCGCAACGAGATAAAAGCCATGCGCAAGGCACAACACAAAGACACCCGCTTTTATGCCAAAAACGTGTACGGAAGTATTAACCGGTTGCTGGGCCGAATGAGTTCGGAATACAGTGATGCGGAAATTGCAAGGCTGAAGGGTATACTGGAAAACAGGAATATTAGTGGGTAGTTGGTAGTAGGTAGTCAAAAATATGTCCTTTCTGAATAAGCTTTTGATTCCGAAATTTGCATAAACGAAAGACGAATCATGCGTATCATAACCACTTCCGGAGAATTCGAACTGCCTATCGATTTCAAACCCACATACCAGCGTTATAACCCGATGCTGGTGGATACAGGCGACCAGACTATACCCATGTCGTTGCCGAATAGCAGCTACAATCTGGCATTAGTTGGCTATACTTCGCGGCCCGATTCGTTTTATAAACCGGTTATCGACTTCGATATCCTTTTTATCGATGGCGCCATTGCCCGAAAATCCACGCTAAGCCTGAATTCGTTGGACTTCAGCGCTTCTATCGACTGCACCATTTACTTCAACAACGGCGATTTTTACAGCCGGATCACGGACAAAATGCTGGACACGGACGTGAATTTCGAAACCTGGAAACATCCTGATTACGACAACGTGAGTTTGGACGTACGCCGGCAATACCTGCTGGATATGCTCCGTGCAGCCACGTTTACCACCGATTACGTGACTTATCCGTTTGCTGCCGTGCCTGTTTATACCGATACCATAGTAACTAAACAAGGATGGGATGATGACATTAGAGGTCTTGGTTACGTGAAAAAAAACATGATACTAAATGCGCCATCGGATTATCACGGCGTATACGTGGAAGAAAACCACAGCCAGATTGGCACTGATATTTATATTGAACTTAACCAGTTCGAAGGCGATTACGAACTGAAATATAAATACGATGGTGTGGAAGTTCCGAATGAAAAAGGATATGCCACCACACCGTTGTTACGGGTGAAGTATGTGCTTGAAAAGATTTTTTCCACGTTCGGATATACTTTTTCATCTGTCGGAATCAAACCGGTAAATGCTTTCCCGGTAACTGCAAACTACTTCGAACGCATATTGCTGGTTAATACGGTTGCCGATGCTATATACGGCGGTAAGCTGGAGGAATCGCAATTGGTACCAAAAGTAAGTATTTCAGAATTTTTGAAAGAAATATCCTGGTTGCTTGGTGGTCGGTTTATTGTGAATGAAGTAAGCCGTACAGCTACTTTCAGGCATTACAAAGATGTTTTTTCCGAAAATCCGATCATGGATTTAACCAGGTACAAAACAAAAAATACAGTTCATAATTTACCGGAATTCAAAGACATTGAAATAACGTCAACCTCATCCGGTTCAGGCAACCGGGAAAACTTTGTTTTCAATCAGTTTATAAATAAATTAATTACCGACGCTTTTTTCTCAGATCCTACGCACTACCGGATTAAAATGACTTTTTATCAGGTAAAAGAAGAAATAATTCATAAAAACACTTCTTTACAGATTGATGGGAAAGAACAAACGGAAGAAAATAAATCAAGTTCGGTGATTAAATTGCTTTGGCAGGATAAAATAACAAAGATTATACAAGAGGGAGGAACATTAAATACCGGTAAAAAATTTGGATTCTATAATTCAATTCCGTACTTCGATGCAGTTTCCGAAAGTGAAAAAATCCGTTACTCCGAGTATCTTGATTTCGTGAGTAAAAGCAATATCCCGGCCACGGCAGAACTGCTATTGCCTAAATCGGTATTCTGGACGCTGAAACCGGATGCTAAATATGTAATAGATGGACAGGAGTACATGTATGAAAATATAGAAGCAACGGAATTTAATGATGAACTTATGAATGTAAAAATGACCCTTCGCACCGTGCGGAGTTATTCGTAAAACACGAAAATTTTGTCCTTTAATTCACCTCTCAAAAAAAGTAGTTTTGTGGTATGATCGTAAAAGAAACAAATAATATCCCCGTATCGGCAGCGCAAATCCAGGACATGAACGCGGCTCTGGTTTTGTTCCGTACTTTTCGGAATGAACCCGGGTACCAAATGTCGCACCTGGTCACTTTCCTGTCCGAGCCTTCGGCCGAACGGGATGCGTTTTACGACCTGTTCACGTCCGAAATTGTGGTGATTAAGAGCCGATATGCTAACCATTACCTGACACTGCCATGAGATATTTAGCCGGTAACCCCATAGTAATAACCATACCCGTAGCTGCAGTAACTTCGGTTCATTACCGTTTGTACAAGTCCGGAACGGCCGTGTACGATGGCTATGTGACATCGCTCGGCACGTCGGTGGATGTGGACCTGAAAGAACTTTTCCCGGAATTTGAAACCCTTGCCGGTTTTGTTGTTTGCGTGCTGAAGACAGTAGCCGGTAACGGTACGGAAACCACGGTTCAGGAGTTTACCGTTTATGCCGGAGGCATAAGCAAGCTACTTATGCGCGCGCTGGACGAAGCAGGTACCGATATTTTTACCTGGAAACTCAAAAACGCGCAAACAAACTTTTTCCTGACCACGCGAACCAATGATTTCACGATTTACGTCCCAGAAAATGAAATCCGCCCGCTGTATTACTACGCCAAAGGACTTAAGTTCGACGTGAAAGTGGACGATGTGACGGTACTGCATAAGGATCACACTGGCGACGCCAACGAATCGCTTCAGAATATCCCGTTCGACGAACTACGCGTTGAACTGGTTACTTCGCTAAATAAGCTGGTTTCGGCTTTCCGTATTGTTACGGCCAACGGATGGAGCTGCTCCGTGGTACTTACCGAAGCTAAGCGCTACACACCTTATTATATAACGTTCCGGAACTCGTGGAACGTGTGGGAGAAAATTGCACTTACCGACCTGGTGGAATATGAACCCGAATTTTCGGAATCTGCTAAAATGCAGCAATTTGATAGCGTTGTAAACGATTTTATCAATAAAACCGACCGCAAGGAAATCAGCAACGTGTACAGCGCTTCGGCCGGTTACCGTACCAATGCCGAACGCATGTTCCTGCTGGATATGCTGCAATCGGCCATGGTAAACCTATTTGCCAACGGACGATTATACGCCTGTAACGTGAGCAGTAGCAGCAACCTGTTTGCCTCCACCAAAGGCGAACCGGTAGAAGTATTGCTCCGCATCGAACTGCAGGACAAAGATACCCGCTACAGCCCGATACTGAGCGAAGAAGAATACACGATATTAACCGTAGAACCCGACACCGAAGTTACAACCGACGGTGACAATATACTTGTATAAGATGGCAAAGAAAGAATTCCCGATAGATTTTGAAAAGTTTGCAGCTACGCTGAACGATAGCTTTACCGTGTTAGTAGCATCCAGTCCCGAACTGGAACCTTACGCGCTTGAACTCGGAAAACTTGCCACGTTTTTCGGATTGCCGGCGCTTAAAACCTTCACTTACCCTTACCTCGCCTCCGAATATAATCTACTGAACGACATCACGCTTGCTGAGGGCATTCATAATTATGGACATGGATTTGCCCTGGTGATTGAAAGCCGGGATTCAGAAACGCACGAACGCAATGGACTATATCAATTTAAATATAGTTCTGCCGGGGTGCGTTACCGGAAAATTGAGCTGGCCACCGGTGGAGAGCAGCAGGTTTATCCAGAATTTACCAGGGAGTATAATTCTTTCACAACCGCTAAATCATCCTATCAGAACACCTTCTATCTTTCGGGTCAATCGTGGGCCGATGTGGTTAATGCATTAAGTGAAGAGGCAAATTATATCCTGGTTGACGCTGATGATTCATCCGACAGACCAGCAGCTTTCCCCGGTGTGAATTATGGCGAAACAAAACAGTATAATTGCTCGCTGATCGGGAATAACTCTGAAGGCTTGATTAACCGCACTTTGAAAATGCACCTGGTGGGAACTTCGCGGAACTGGACGTGGGATTTGGACGCCGGAATAATCTCAGAGCTGTTCAATGAAACGAAGCTGGCCGATTACCAGCTTAAAATAACCGGTGAACGGGTAGTGAATTACTGGCAAAACACGTTCCCATTCGCTGTCAACGGGCAGTACTGGTATAATCCGGGATCCGGAATTCTGCGCCGATATACTTACGGTTGGGAAACTTTGACTGTCGATCCCAAATTAATTTACAAATTTGAAACTAAACGGTATATCTGGACTGGCACGTCCATGCTTCTGATTTCCGACAGTCAGGCAGTTGCCGGTGGTGGTGAAACCGGCGGTGGAGCTGAAGTAACCGACGAAACCGTGAATACGGCGCTGGAGTCGTTTACTGAAGTGACTGAGATATCGGACGAATATTTTATACCATTTATCGGCAAGCTGAAAATAAGCTTCCTGAACTTAATTACTGCATTAAGGGGAAAGTTTGACCTGGTTTATTCAAAGCTGAATCACTCGCACAGTTACAACGATTTGAGCGAACGGCCGGATTTGACCATATATCAAACTAAAGCGGCTGCAACATTAAATACGATTGATAAAACGATCGTAGGAGGAATAAACGAGGTTCTTGATATTGCCAAAGGTGCACAACAGGCACAATCGGAGATGAATTATGAAACCGTAATTGGTGACATGAATGGTTTTCCGCTTGATGATCGGTATGGTAATATCGGGCAGTCTATTTTGATCGAGACAGTAGATGTACCTGACTTATGGATATCCGGAAAGTCAGCACCTTCCGTTCCTTACACGTATGTTTCGGACGAGCAATTCATTAATGATATTATTGCCGGTGGTGGACATGTGAAGGTAGGTTATTATCATTTGTCAGTTTTGGAAACTGCAAAAGTGAACCTGACTGATTACTATACAAAAGAACAGATTGCGATTCTTCTGGCAGATTACCTGACGGCAGTACAGGTTACAGGTTTGTTGACAAATAAGGTCGATAAGGAAGCCGGTAAAGAACTTTATCCGACAGCAGACAAAACTAAGCTGGCAGGTATTGCGGCAGGTGCACAGGTCAACGTCATTGAAAAAATCAAAGTTGGTGGAGTTGAACAGCCTGTCAATAACAAGACTGTTGAACTGACTATACCGAATCCTGACTTGAGCGGATATTCTACCATTTCCGAGCGCAACAAGCTTGAGCGCATTTCTGTCGCAACAACTGACAGCATTATTCCTGATCTTTCGAAAGATATTTTTCAGACTGACAATAACGGTACTATTGCCATTTTGATTGATACGTTCACTAATTTACCGACATTTAGTTGCACAAAACTTGTGAAGATTAAGAATATCCGTGCTTCAAGTATGAATAATACATTCAGAACTACCAACCTTGTTCAAAATGGGATAACGTATCAGTTTGTCAATTTTTCAGCTTCCACAATGGTATTAGCGGCAGGTAAAAAGGCAGAAATAAGCTACCTGTTTGACTTCGTGGATTCAATGAACTGCATGGTTCACACAATTTATTCAATTCAACCATAATAAGCTATGCTAAGACGACGCGCACAAATGTATATGCAGCAGTTCGGGATAGTTCCGTTTATTGCACCGATTGATTTTAATATGGATTCGCAGGAATTAAATATTTATAACGAATTTGTTTACCAAGCGAATGCAAATAAGCGGGTTATTTTTTCGGTACCAACTACCCAGGCTACAACTGTTCTTACGTGGACAGGCGTTCATACATTTATCTACGCCCGTGAAATAAATGGCGTTATGACCTATAATACTGCAGGTAACCCGACAACAACAGTTACATGGGAGGCTGGAAGCACTAAAAGGCACGTAATAGTTCTAACAGCTACCGAAAACGCTTCATTTGCAGTACCCTCATCTGCTGAATGGGTTTACGTTGGTAGAGGTGTCTCAGGTATTTCTATTTCTGGGAATACAGTGAAATACATTCACTGCTTTTCGCTTGATTCAATCACGTCAATCTCCGCGAATGCCTTTTTGAATAAAACATTATTGACCGGAACTTTGACCATACCTAATTCAGTTTCAACAATAGCAAGTAGCGCATTTGCCGGAGCAACGGGTTTAACCGGTTCGTTGACATTCCATTCAGGAGTAACATCTATCGCAATTAATGCATTTCAGAACTGTACCGGATTAACCGGGACTTTAGTTTTTTTGAATCCGGACACAACTCTTGCCGATGGCTGCTTTTCATCTTGCATATTTACAGGAGCATTCAATCCACCTGCAAATATGACAAGCATAGGATCATCGGTATTTTCAGGCAATCAATTTTCAGGAGCCTGTGTAATACCTGCAGGAGTAACATCTATTGGTTCTACTGCATTCAGTGGCTGTAATAAATTTACGTCTTTGACTTTGAATAATGCACTGACGACTATTAATACAAATGCTTTTCAAAACTGCACAAGCTTGACAGGAGATTTAACTATACCAGCATCGGTGACAAGTATATTGAATTTTGCATTCCTGTCATGCACCGGGCTGAATGGTGCACTAACAATCCTGAACAAAGATATCAGCATAGGAACTGCCACCAATGGTGCTGTTTTCGGTTCCACAGCCTTCACGGCGCTAAATCTTCCGGTCGGGTATGTTGGTAACGGTGCTATGGGAAAATTATTCAACTTCAGTAGTAATTTTTCAGCTGCAAGTTTGAATCAGTCAATTTTAAATCTTCCGGATAATTTCGGCACATTAACAATTGGAGCAACAAACAAAACAAGGTGGACTACCGCCTTTCCTTCGGCACAGGCAGCAGCCAATGCCAGGGGAATAACAATAGTTTGATTATGGAAAAACACTATTACATTTTCGCAGGCAAAATCCTGACATACGGATCAGCCATTGAGGGAAGCGTGGAAGTAACTACTGATTACGACCGCCAGCAATCGACACACGTAAGCCTGACGCCTGAACAGGTTGCGTTTTATGAAGCCAATAAGACGGCCACCGTTCGTGAGGTGTGGGATTGCCAGTTGACAGCACCCGTACAACTCACAAAATGCCGAAATTGAGCAGCTCAGACAACAGGCTTATTTGACAGAAAGCAATCCGCTTATGTTCGCTTTCATTCAGTATAGGGAAGAAAATAATTCTGAAAAGTACGAAGCTAAGCTAGCCGAGTGGGAAGCGAAAGTTCAGGAAATAAGGGAAAGATTTCCGTATATTAACGAATAATCAATTTTATTTCACACATAAAAACTTACACAAAATGAACTTACTTTTTATTCCTTCACTTCTGGCCGGTGATTACCGTACATTTTTTCTCAAAATGTCAATTGTATTTGGCATGTGGTTAATAGTTGTAATTGCTGCCGGAATCGATTTGCGAACCGGAATACAGGCAAGTAAGCGAATAGGAAATTTCCGTACAACATCAAAAGGTTTAAGGCAAACGATGAAAAAACTATTCGAATATTTTGCATTCCTGACTATTGCATTGCTATTCGATTTTATATTAAGTTACCTAACAACCCTCACAGATATAATTACTTTCTTCGGACTTTTCCGTATTCCGCTATTTACTATAGCTTCAATTATAATCATACTTATCATCGAGGGAATTTCCGTGAAAGAAAACACGGAAAAAGGGCGTGGAAAAGATATAATATCACCCGAACTAATCAATAAAGCCTTGGATATACTCGGACAGCTTGGAGACGAAAAAGTAAAAGCGATATCTGAAATTTTAAAAACTAAGGAAAAATGAAAATAGGTAAACACTTCACACTCGACGAACTAACAGTAACCCATTCAGGATTGCTCAACGTTCCGAATAAGGCTTCGATTGACGCGCTGACGTTGCTGGTGAATAACGTGCTTGACCCGGTGCGTGAAATGCTTGGAGAACCGATTATTATTAATTCGGGTTATCGTTCATTGCGTGTCAATAAGGCAGCAGGTGGGGTAGCCACAAGCCAGCACCTGAGTGGAGAGGCTGCAGACATGGACTGTTCGGATAACGCCAAACTTTTCCATTTAATTCGTGACCACTTTGTTTTCGACCAGCTTATCTGGGAGGGAGGCGACGATAAACAGCCTGCGTGGGTGCATGTGAGTTACAAGCTTCAGGGGAATCGTGGTGAGGTAAAACAAATGAAAGTTATTAAAGGGAAGAAAACATATATACGGTTATGAAAAAAAAATACTCTTACCTCACCCGCAAGTTCCGCTCATTAGCAGCATTTTTAATCCGTACATCACGGTATTACGATCGGCACCCCGAACCACTGGAGCAGTTACAGGCCAACCTCCAACGCATGTGTATGTTCTGCCTCGTGCTCGCATTTATGGCTTGTAATTCTTCAAAAAAAATCACTAAAACAGTGAATAATAAAACGCAGGTTCAGACCGAAACGCGGGTACAGACGGAAACAAAAGCCTCCGGAACGGGCACCGCTTCAACCGCTTCGGCCACGGAAGCCACCAAGCAAATCGAAGCCAAACAAACGGAAAATACCGAAACGGTAACCGTACACACGCTGTTTGACACCACGAAACCAACCCCCACCATTAAGGAGCAAACCACCACCACCAACCGGCGCAAATCGGAATCGGAAAGCCGCGAACTGGAGCAGACCCGGGCGGAACTGTCGGTCCTGATCAGCGAGAACTGGAAGCTGAAGGCTGAACTGGACAGCGTGAAGAATGTGAAGTCTAAGACTGTTACGGTGGACAGGGTTGTGGAGAAAGAGGTGGATAGTAGCTGGTGGAAATGGTATCTTGCAGGTATTATCAGCACCATATTAATATATTTATTTTTTAAGTTTAAGGTATATAGATTGATTGTTTAGTTAGAATTCTGGTTTTTTATTTTTGAGGTGAATTTTCCGACAGGCCGCTCGCGTTGTGATAACGAGGGCGGTTTTTTTTATTTGATTATACGCTTTAAAAGTGTCCTTTCGCCATCGCCTTGACAGACCGTAATTTGCATGAAAAACATGCAATTATGAGCCTGAAAGTAGATAAAGTACAGCTGGAAATAATTATGAAAGCTGACGCCACCCGTGCCGAAATGCGCAAACTGGACGACGAAGCCAAGTCGATACAGAAAAGCATGAAAGGCTTGAAAAAAGATTCGGAAGAATGGAACAAAGCCAACCAGAAACTTGCGGACGTCAAAGCCAAATGGAACGAACTCAATAATTCGATTGCACTCACCAACAAAACCATGAAGGAATTGCAGGACAGGGCTAAAGTTCTGAATATGCAATTGCGAAATATGGATCCGAATACTGATAAGTATAAGGAAATGGATGCAGAGCTCACAAAGATTAAGACTAGAATGAGCGAACTGCGGGGACCGGCAGCAAATACAGAAAGCAGTTTCTCTAAAATGGCAAATGGATTCAATAAGTATTTTGCCATGGGTGCTGCTGCTGTTGCTTCCATTACCGGGATGTCGCTAGCATTCCGCAAGCTTGCCGAAGATATTGCCCATATGGACGACGTATACAGCGACGTGATGAAAACTACCAATATGAGCAAAGAAGAAGTATTAGCGCTGAATGAGTCGTTTAAGAAAATGGATACCAGAACCAGTCGTGAAAGCCTGAATAATCTGGCACGTGATGCCGGTAAGCTTGGCATAGAAGGTTCTAAAAAAATACTTGATTTCGTTGATGCAGGAAATCAAATAAATGTTGCTTTAGGCGAAGACTTGGGCGAAGACGCCATTAAGAACATTGGGAAAATGGTAGGCGTATTCCAGAGTTCGACTAAAGAACTGAAAGGATTAGGACTGAAAGAACAAATGCTTGCTGTAGGTTCTGCTATTAATTCGCTTGGTGCAAGTTCCAGCGCCGATGAAAGCTACCTTGTTGCGTTTGCAGGAAGACTTGGTGGAGTTGCTAAACAAGCAGGAATCAGTATGGATGCCATATTGGGTTTTGGTTCTGCTTTAGATCAGGATATGCAGCAGGTAGAACTTTCGGCTACAGCTTTGCAAAACTTTATCATGAAACTTATGGGCGATCCGGCCAAGTTTGCACGGCTTGCCGGACTTGAAGTAAAAGGTTTTACCGAATTACTTAAAACGGACGCCAATTCCGCAATTAAACAAGTGCTTTCTGCTCTGAATGAAAAAGGTGGTTTCCAGCAACTGATACCGATATTCCAGGAAATGGGATTGGATGGCGCACGTGCTACCGGTGTATTAAGTGCCATGGCCGGAAGCATTGATAAAATTGATGAAGCGCAGCGTGTGGCAAACCAGTCGATGGCAGAAGGCACCTCTATAACCAAAGAATATAACCTTAAAAATGAAAACCTTGCAGCAAAACTAGATAAAGCTAAAAAAGCATTCAATGAAACAGCACTCGAATTAGGGGCCAGGTTGAACCCTTTACTATTAAAATCAACCAATGCTACTACTTACCTTATAAAAGGTCTGGTTGAATTGCCAAAATGGCTGAATGAAAATAAATTACTTGTAACCGGAATCGTACTTGCCATTGGTTACTATACAGTTGCTACTTATGCCTCCATTGTAGCCGATAAGTTAAAGGTGTTCTGGACTGATAAAGTCGTTCTTTCCATGAAAAGCTTGTTTGCAGCCGTAAAAGCTAATCCATGGGGATTAATTGCCACCGGAGTAATACTTGCCATAAGCTGGCTGAATAATTACCTGAACAAACAACAGGACGTAAATAAAGAACAGCAGAAATTCAACGATTTAGCCGAAAAATCAAAAGAATTATTCAATGATAATAAATCACTTGAAGACAGGGCTAAAGCTATGAAATCCCTGAGTAAAAGTCAGCTTGAAACCCTTCAGACAGACCTTGATACTCAAATAGGAGTTCTTCAGGAATTCGATGCAAAAGTGAAGACAAATGCACAAAAAGCATTGTCAGAAGATAAAGAACTTTCTAAGTTAAAGAAGCAATGGTCAGATGCAAAAACAGACATTGAGCGTAATTCATTACTAGCTCAGATTAAATGGCGGGAAGATGCTTTGCTCGAACAGCTTGCAAAAGAATATGTCAATAATCAGAAATCATTGGTAAATCTGAAAAAATACCTGAATGATGTAAATTCACTCCTAAAAACAAAAAAAACAACTAATGTTTCAGAAAAATCATATGATGATGCACTTAAATTGAAAGAAGAAGCATATAAAGAATCGCAACTGGAACTTTTAGAACAAAGACGTAAAGGAGAACTTACTGAAGAAACCTATAACCAGATAGCACTACAAACTCAATTAACATTTCTGGAAGAAAAGAAAGATTTACAAAAAAGATATGGCAAAAGCACGGTTGATACCGAAATAGAAATATCGAACCAAAAAGCGAAGATAACTAAAACGGCCGATGAGGTAATACTCAACAACCTGAAGGAGGCGCATAAATCGGAACTGGCCGCGCAGGATGCATTCGAGAAAACAAAGCTCAACCAGATAAAGGAAGATTACCTGAATGGAATAATCCCCACGCGCGAAGAATACGAAAAAGCAGTTGAAGACCTTGAACTCGAATCGCTGAACAAACGGCTGAAAGCGCAGAAAGATTACCTGGCATTGCTCAAAGCCATTACCAACCCTTCGAAAGAGCAAAAGCAGGAAATTGAAGCAACCGAAACAGCCATACTCACTACTCAGAATTCCATTAATGATAAACGGCTGAAACAGGAAGACGATTTCCAGAAAAAGAAACAAAAGGTAGTTGAGAAATACTCGAAAGATACCATACTTGGCGAGTACCAGGCACAAAAGGCAGCACTCGACAAGCTGCATGCCGAAGGTAAAATGTCGGAAAAAGAGTATCAGGGCGAGTTATTGAAAATAAAGCTGCAGGCAGCGCAGAAATATGCCCGGCAAGTTCAGGAGTTGACACAAGCCGGCAGTGATTTTGTGGAGTCGCTGAAAGATGCTGAACTGATGAAAAGCCAGGCTGCAACCCAGCAGGAATTATCGGATCTGACTAACCTGTATAACAATAAGCAAATAAGCCAGCAGGAATACAACGACCGTAAAACACAACTTGAATATGAACAGGCTTCGAAAGAGCTTGAAACGCAGAAGAAATTTGCCGATACCGAATTTGCCATGAAAGTTGCCAATATAGGCGCGGTCACTGCCATGGGTATAATGAATGCATGGGCAAGTTCCATGACATTGGGACCTATTGCCGGGCCTATAGCAGCCGGGATTCTTACCACATTGCTTGTAGGGACAGCAGCAGCGCAAATTTCGGCTGCAAACTCTGAAAGGGATAAAATCAAAGCAATGACGCTCGAATCGCCCGCAAGTAGTGGAGGAGGAAATACGTCGACCGGTGCCCGGGTAGTTACGCAGGCAGCCGACGGCCGGTACGATGTAGTTGGAGCGCAGGATGGGAAGCGTTACAATGGAGTACGTTACCTTGGACGTGCCAGAACGGGACTAGTAACAACGCCTACGCTTATGGGAGAAGCCGGAACTGAACTGGTAATTGATGCACCAACGCTTAGCCGGCTGAATATGCAGGCTCCGAGGTTTATCCCGTGGGTGCTTTCTAACCGGGTATCGCAGCGGGCCGAAGGTAAATACGATTCGGTGCAGGGAACTAATGCCGCCATGCAAGACAGTTCCCAACTGATATCCGCTAACATTGCCGTAATGAACAAAACGAATATGTTGCTTGAAGATTTGATAAAAAACGGAGTGATAGCGCCTATTGTTCTGTCGGACTTTGAGGCAAAGCAGAAACTTCAGAACCGGTCGAAGGCGAAAGGTTCCCTTTAGATATTTCGGACTTCACGGAAAGGAAAGTATTGAAACACTTGATATTTTCCTTTTCGTCCGATTCCATCACGTGGGCGTACTTAAGCGTTTCGCGGATATCGGAGTGTCCCATTTGTTTTTTCAGCGCGTTCAGGTCTTTGGTTTCGGATAGATAGAAAGTAGCGAAAGTGTGCCGTCCGGTTTTGGTACTGATATTCTTGTTAATCTTCACGTCGTCCCGCTTGCAAATCCGCTTCAGGTATTTGTTCATCGTCTGCTCCTGCGGCATATCCACGAAAATAAGACCCGTTTTACGGTAACCAACGATATCAGCTACAATATTATACAGCATATCCGAAGCCGACACTTCAACCAGTTCCGGTTTTTTGTTACGGGTTTTCACGCGCATATAGTGCAGGTACCCGGAATGAATATCTTCAATCTTCGTGTTCAGCGCATCGGTCACGTGCTGGCTCCCGAAACACATGAAGAGGAACAGTTGCAGCGTTTTCTGGTAATCAGGTTCGAGCCTTCCGGAATAGTAAAGCTTCAATAACCGGCTTATCTCGTCTTTAGTGAGGTACGAAAAACGCCCTTCGACCCGCTTGATTTTGAATTCGGCAAATGGGTTTTGTTCGATAAAACCCTTGCGCATGGCAGCCCGCACATACTTTTTAATGGTAGCCATATCCTTGTAAGCCGTGCTATGCATATTCTCCTCTGTTTTCAGCAAGTGGGATTTGAAATATTTTTCGAGGAAATCATGATCGATATCGTCGAAAGTAAGGTTAGGCTGGTAATCCTTCAGTTTATTGAGTGCCTTGTTGTGGTTGGCAATGGTAGGAGCTTCTAGGTATGAACTGATTTCGCGCTGGTAAGCTTCGCAGAACTCAAAGAATGTATCGAAATCGTCCTGCCGGTTGTATGACTTCAGGAAACCATCTTTTGTCAGTTTTCGGTTCTTTAGCCGGTACTTCACGAATACATCATTTATACGTGATTCGACGTTGGCAATAATAAGATTTTTATCTTTTGCCGTTTTATCGCCCGACCGGACCCGTTTTTTTTCCTGATCCCAATTCTTTTCCTCGCACTTTACATGGGTAGAAAAGTTCAGTTTATCACTTCCAATGTAAAATTTCACCCAGATATAACCTTCTGATTTCGTTTTTGAATCTGAGCGATAGTATATGTTAATCTTGCTCATACAATCTGATTTTGGGCGGTTTATTTGAAAATTGGTCTGGTTTATTTACTGATATATCTTACGCGCGACTTTGCGTAAGTTGCTGATACATTGCATTAAAGTAAAAAACTCACAGGGTTGCGCCTGTGAGTTTTTCGGGGAGTGAGGTTCGTGGCGTACCTTTTAAATACTTCTGTATTAATTGCATACATTAATAATGGTCTGGTTTTGTTCGGTTTTTGCATTATTATCGGAATAAATTACGCATTATAATTATTGCCAGAAACATTTTGAATCTGCTTCTGAAAACTATGTGTTTAATCATACGGCGGCTGCATCCTGGACGGATGCATTCTCGTTTCGATATCGTTCGCGTTCTACCTTTAATTCTGTGATTTCTTTCTGCTGTTCAAAACATATTTTCCATGGATTGCCTTCGGGAAATGATTCGTAGTTTTCCATTTTTTCAAATATACTAGACTCGTAGTTTTTTGATACGTATTCTTTTACGTTTTCTTCAAACTCAAAGAAACTGTCAATACTTACTTTAAAAAAAATGGCAATCAGATACAAGGTACTTGCTTTGGGTTCGGTCTCACCTTTTCGTACTTTATCCAGTGTTGCTTTCGATATTCCGATTAGCTTAGCCAATTGGTCAATAGTTACTCTTTTGTGAGTATTTTGATAGTCTTCTACCAAGCTATTGATTTTTAAATGATTGAATCCTTTCATAGCATTATATTATTTAGAATGGTTATAAATTTACTATTTTAGTATAAAATAAGTTCGTATTGTAGTACTAAAATTCATATTAAAATATAACTTTGCGGTGTAAATATAGCTATTAAAATAATAATATGAGCGCAGAAATTAATCAATCAGAAAAAATACCGTTCAGGCAGTATGTTGAAAATCTGACTCCTGAACTTAAAAAAGAACTGATTAAAACCATTCAGGATTATATCAGTTCATCTAATTTTTATCATTCGTTGAGAAATAATAAATTCTCAAAATTGTCGCAATATTACCTTGAATCTGTTATCGGACAAAAATTTGAATGGTAATGAAAGCAATTGAATTTTTCACTTCTCCTGAAGGAGATGTTCTTTTTTCAACCGAAAAATGTATCGTAACGGAATTGTCCGAGAATGAAACAGTCTTGATAGATGTTTTGTTCGAAAAAATCCGCACTGATTATCCGGATGCATTTACAGCTTTATCGGACGAATATGACAAAAGTGTACGGAATCTTCCGTATTTCAGGTTCCTGGTAGTACGGAGGTTTATCCGGTGCAATATGTCGAATTTCGACACACTGGCCATTGATTTCGACAGTGAAGGTATATTTCATTTCGAACAGGTTTCGTGCCCTATGCGTGGTGAATGCAAGCTATATAAGATTGTTTGCAGCCCGAAGTATAATTCTCACCTTACCAAAACCGAACTGCGCATACTGGCCATGTACTGTCAACCTATGGAAATGGATTCCATAGCATCGGAATTGTATATGAGCCCTCACACGGTGGATACCCACCTGAAGAACATTCGGCGAAAAACCGAATGCCACTCGAAAGCTGAACTTATGAAGTTTTACGAAAAAATAAAACAGACATGATGACACCCTGTATCCAAACCGAAAAAATTGCCCGGCTTATCGTAAACGATAAGGTTCAGGGACGTGGTACTTTCCCTGCCATGAAAAATCTTGAAAAGCAGTTCCGTTCGGCCGGTTACCGTACGCATGTGGGATATGCCGATTTCTACAACGGTACCTGCTACTGCAAAAAATGTGGTGATATAGTGGTAAAACCTTACACGTACCAATACCAGGGGCACCAGTACTATAAATGCGGAAAATGTGAAACAGTAAATTTTGTATAGTATGAAAACAAATTATGATCCTGACGACCTGCGTGTTGACGGTTATGGTATAGCCATAGGAATTTTTGCCCTGGTTTGTTTTTTATGGTCTGTTTTTGCATGAAATAAATAATTAATAATTGAAAATATGTCATTACTCGAATTAACCGAACAACAAAAGAAAATCCGCAAGCGTGAAGACCTGAAACTGGACATTATCATGCAGATTTATCATCATGCTACTTATATCCAGCTTCTTGAATTCGCCATTAAAATCGGAGCACGTAACCGAAAGTCCTGTCCGGACATACAGCCCGAAGTAAAGGAACTGCCCGCAGAATCCTGATTCCATTTCCCCGAAAAGTTCAAAACAAAATTCACCCGGCTACCCGTAGCCGTCAACTTTTTATCACCTTATGAATCCAGATTACAACGTATTGTTGATTGTTATCGACAGCTTTTGCGGTGCCGGTGGAGTGACCGAAGGATTTCACAGAGCCACCATTAACGGCCATAAAGTATGCAAAGTGGTGATTGGTATCAACCACGACCAGACAGCCATACAAAGCCATGCTGCCAACCACCCCGATACTGTTCACTTTATTGAGGATTTTACCACGCTCGACCCGCAACGACTGGTTGGAATTGTGGATAATGCCCGGCTTCGTTATCCCAATGCCAAAGTATTGTTCTGGGCAAGCGCCGAGTGCACACACCACAGCAAAGCCAAAGGCGGATTGCCACGCAATGCCGACAGCCGTAGCCTTCCCGAACATATCGAACGTTACGTGCGTGTTCTGCAGCCCGACATTATAGGCGTGGAAAACGTGGTGGAATTCATTGATTGGGGACCGCTGGACGAAAACGGCAAACCGGTGCGCGACCATAAGGGAATATATTACCGTGAATGGCGTGATACGCTGATCAGCCACGGTTATGAATACGACTTCCGTAAACTGAATGCAGCCGATTACGGTGCATATACCAGCCGGATACGATACTTCGGGATATTTGCCAAGGATAGAGCAAATATTTCATTCCCGGTGCCTACGCACTCGAAGCATGGCGACATGTTTACCGAAAAATGGAAAGCAGTTAAAGACGTGCTGGAACTTGACGTTGAAGGAGACAGTATTTTCACCCGCGAAAAACCGCTGGTTGATGCGACGTTAATGCGGATTATTGCCGGTATTGAAAGGTTTGTGATTGGACACCACGATACTGAATTTATACAACGATACAATGGTGGAGAACCTGAAAGCCATGTTCTTTCGGTAAATAATCCTTCGGCAACGATAACAACGAAAGACGGATTTGGTTTAGTAAAAACTAAATTCATGAGCCAGGCATTTTCAGGCCGTCCTTCAGATAAAAACTTCACACTCGATCGACCAGCAAAAACAATTACCACGGTAGATCACCACCAAATGGTTACCGCTTATTATGGCAATGGCTACAACAGCAGCATTGAAGAACCAGCCGGAACAGTTACTACCAAAGACCGCTTTGCATTGGTAACCAGTAAGTTTATGGACCAGCAATACGGCACCGGAATACCAGCTTCGGTAGAACAACCAGCCGGAACACTTACCACCACTCCAAAACTTAACCTGGTATCAGCACAATGGCTAATGGACACGCAGTTTGCCAACAAAGGGCGTGACCTGCAAAGCCCCGCGCCAACCATAACCGCCAACCGGAAACAGTTCTACCTGATGAACCCACAGTTCTCCAATAAGGGTGGCGATATAAACCGGCCATGCTTTACGCTGATAGCCCGCATGGATAAAATGCCACCGTACCTGATAGCCACCACCACCGGCAACGTGCAGATAAAAATAAACGACACCGACACCGAAGTAATGCGCCGGCTGAAAACACTATGCAACCAATACGGGATAATCGATATCCGTATGCGCATGTTGCTGATAGAAGAACTGCTCCGGATTCAGGGATTCGGTGACAAGTACATACTGAAAGGAACCAAAGCCGATATGAAGAAATTCATTGGCAATGCCGTGGAATGTACACAGGCCGAAGCGCTGTCCACTTCCATAGCCATGAGCGTGGCAAACGAAATACTTATGTTACAGGCAATTTAAATAAATAAAAAATGAAAGAACAGAAAAAATTCACCATGACAGACCTGGCAGAGATAATGCAGGCAAAAGGGTATATGACACTTCAGCGTGTTATCCATTATTTCGGAATGCTGTACGGCAAAAACAAGTATGAATGTGTACAAATACACGAATTACTAATGAAGTTTCCGGCAAGTGCATACGATGAAAAAAATCATGAAGTACTGGAATGGGCTATTGAAGCCATGCTTCAAATTTACAGGAATATAGTTGACTCACCTTCTGTACGTGTTTTTGCAGGAAACCCTGAAAAGAATTTCAAAAAGATATTCTACAAAAAGAATGACGAGATTATTGATTTTGAAATTGATATGAACTTTACTGCCGACCTTATTGCACTGGGTGAATTCTTCAAACAAAATCCTGAGCTTATTTCGGTTGTAGAAATGTCGGACCGTATAATAGAAGGCCGGGATAATGAAAGAAAGATATGGGTTGGCGATGTATACCAGTCGAACGACGAATTCAACAGAGGTAAATCTGAAATTGTACTGTGCGAATCGAAAGGAACATACCGTAATCTACAGTATATACCCGGTAAGGGATATATCCACGAAGGAAAGCCATTTATTACCGACGATAGAGAATATAACTCCTATGCACTTTCTCTTTACAAAATGATATACATGGGTAATATACATGTTGACATTAGCTTCTTATCTGAAAAATCAAAATAATTAATCAATTAAAAATTCACATTATGAAATCACTTATTCTATCAGGTTTAGCCGGTTCTGGAAAAACAACTATGGCTAAAGCAATAGCTTCAATGTACAAACCGGAAGAAGTTTCATTTGCTTCAAGTATTATTCCTAATGGTTTTAGCGCAGACTCTACGAAAACCAAATTAATAGTATTCGACGAAATTAAGACAGAAGATGATATTATTTCAATTAATAAATCATTCAGGAAAATGTTCAGGAATACAAAAATAATTTTCTGTACTCAGGAACAATGTGTAAATCTTTGGGATGATAAAGAATTTAGTGTGGTTCGTTTAAATTCTTAAATAATCTACTATGCCACTCGATCTTCGCTCCTTTGTCCGCACTGCCGACCGTTCGTGGATTGAACGCCACGAACGGCGGTTGTCCGAAGCCGGTAAAATAAACCTGACGGATATGATTTGCGCCATGGGCCGTGCACTCGACGAAGTTCCGGAGGGGAAATACTACGACATTGAGCGCAATGTGAAGCCCGAGAACCACGAAGTATTCGTAAAAGTAGCCTGCGACTACATGGACACGGTTTACGATTACCGTTTCAACAGGCTAATGAACAGAGTTTATCACGATTATCCAACCATATTCACCAATGAAAAAAGACGACAAGCCGTGGAGCGAACAGGAGGAAAACAGCCTGAGTGAATTAATCAAAACATTAACGGTTAAGGATATTGCCAAAATGCTTGGCCGAAGCGAACGCAGTGTAAATATCAAGATGCACCGGTTACGGTTGCCGATAAAAAAGGGCGGTAAGCTGAAAGAACTGGTAAGCCGGAATATCGTGCACGAAATGCTTACCCAGCGCATAGGAAGCCCTGAATCGTTCCGTCCTACCCGCGAATTCCTCGACCGGATAGGCATGGGACAAAAGCGGTTCTGGCAACTGT
>DATGXD010000162.1:0-4346 GCA_035299105.1 Paludibacter sp.
GCTTGATGGTGCATAAACTATCATTTGACGACTGGTGGAACCCACCATCAAGGTTTGTTCTTCTTGAGCAAACAAACATAACGGAGAAAACAAAACTGTTAAAAGCCCAATTAAAAATCCCCTTGTTACGCTGTGGGAGCGGGATGCTGATTTGTGTGAATCTGAAGATTTCATAATATTTATATTGTAGTTAATAATATCTGATAAAAAAATAACACGTTATTGCGTTGGTCAAACCAAACAGGTTTCAGAAACCGGTTAAGTTTGCCTTATTTTACAATTACCATTTGCCTCAATGTACTTGTTTGCCCATTGAATACCTCAACAGAATAGATGCCCGGAGCAAGCCCTGAGACATTCAATTTCTGAAGCTTACTCTTAATTTTTTGGCTAATCAACGCCTGACCACTGATGTTGCAAATCCGGATATTTCCTTCTATGCCATCAGATAAATTGACCATCAGAACTCCATCTTTTACCGGATTCGGATAAACCAACATCTTCGAATCGGACACAATTTCGACCGCTGTAGTTTGTCCGCTAATGGGAATCGTAACACTCCCAACCACACCGGAATCATCAGTTGCATAAGCATTGACCGTGAGACTTCCATTCTTCTGCGCCACCAATATTTTGTATGGGCTAAGGGTTGCCAAGGTCGAGTCACTTAAACTCCAGCGCAACGTCGAATTCGAGGCATTTGTCGGGAAAATAGTTGCTGTAATTTTGGCCGTTCCTTTGGTGGTGGTGATGCTTGAGGAACTTGAGGTCAGCGTAATGCGTGATATTTTCACAAAGTCAGTTGAAAGTTCCGGCACACCATCCACATCGATGGCAAGAACGGTATTTACAGCATCCAAGGCTTTGTCTGGTAAAGAAACACGAATAAAACCTGCGCTATCTTTGTAGTTCACATGAATAGTTGTGTCTGCCAGAAAATAGATTTTATTGATTTTATTCTTCAACGATGGTATTTTGATTGACTTAGTGTCCGGCCAGGTAAAGATATGGGCAAAGAGATTCCCGTTCTTTTTAGTATAATATCCCCACGCAGGTTCTGCTGTAAAAGGGCTTCGGGTTGTACCATAAATACTAGCACTGTTTTTGTCCATCCACGCGCCCATTTGGTTCAACAGGTTTGTTGTTTCAACGGGCACGGTACCATCGCCTTTCGGGCCGATATTCAATAAGAGATTTCCATCTCGCGATGCAATCTGAACAAGTTGCTGAATTAAGGTAGTCAACGTTTTATAGTTTTTATCTCCCGAATTATATCCCCACGAACCATTCATGGTCTGGCAGGTTTCCCACGGACGACCTTCGGGAGTGGCAGGTATTGTTTGTTCGGGACACATCCAATCGCCGAGTCCGCCACCTCTGAAAACCCGTTCGTTCACCAAAATATCCGGGTCAAGGCTGGTTACATAATTATACAGGTCAATCCCATCGGATTTTGTCCACCACGAATCCAAGGTTGGAGCACCACTATTATACGTCCAGTCTCCATCAAACCAGAGAATTGCGGGATGATAGTTATCTATAAGCTCTTTCAACTGAGCTTTCATATCGGCGATATAAGCAGTACGGTCTTCAAAACTGTTCATTTTGGTAAAATTGTAACTTGTTTGCGAAGCGTGATTCCAATCAATTATGGAATAATACAAACAAAACTTCACCCCAACGGCTTCACAGGAATCTTTGAGCTCTTTCAAAATATCTCTTGTATTAAAAGCAGTATATCCGGGAAGGTCATAATCCTTTGTTCCTGTAACATCTTTAAAACTGGCTACATGGGTATCCCACATACTGAATCCCTCGTGATGTTTGGCTGTAATAACCAAGTATTTCATGCCGGCACTCTTGGCCAAACGGGCGATAGTGCCACCGTTGAAATTTGTCGGGTTAAACTTGGCTGTAACCTTGGTTTGCCAATCGCTTTTCGACCAACCGGATGACATAGCCCATTCGCCCTGAGCTAAATAAGAGTATGAACCAAAATGAACAAACATCCCGAAACGTGATTCGTACCACCAATTCATCTTTGATGGCATTGAATACTGCGCTGACACACTGAATGATAACATCAGTATTCCAAGAAGAAATAGAAATTGCTTTTTCACTTTTTTATAATTGTTTTAATTAAATCACTTGTTGCGCAACAGTTACTCGACAACAATCTTGATGTTTCGAATATGTGTTTTGCTGAATAGTTTTAAAATGTAGTTTCCTTTCCGCAATTGTGGGTTGAAAACAAACTGATTGGTCGGATCAAATTTTCTCTTATATACACGTCTTCCGGAATAATCTAAAATGTCCACATTGCTAAACCGGAATGCGTCACATTTAATGTTCAGTGCGCCAGATGTCGGATTTGGGAAGACAGACACTCCTCCAAGATGCAAATCGGCAATTCCTGTACCGACAACTTTTTCAAACATCATCCAATTCAGGATAAATCCACCCGAGATTGCACTTAATTTAAGTGTATGCCGACCGGCTTTAACAGGAATATTCAACGAAGTCGATTTATAGGTTTTAAAACTGCCCGTACTCTCCAAGGAGATGGAACCAACCTCCTTTTCGTCGATAAACAGAGAGCCGGCTCCACTGGCGGATATGGAAGCATAGCGAAAAGTAGCTTTGTAAACTGTATCTGTTGGTACATTAACCAAGTATTCCAAATAATCGTTGGTATCAACACTTGTAACATCCGAAACTCCATCTGTATCGCCGGTGGATGCAGTTGTAGTCCCCGATTGGTAAAAGTACGATTCTGCTTCGATTTTACCGGGCAAGCTATACACTACCGGATTACAGACTTTTACAGCAGCATCGCCCATTCCGGTGGGAGCAATGTCAACATTCGAAATATATATTTTATCGAGCCGGGCTCCCTCTTCCCCATTGGCAATGGCTAAAGTATGTTTCCCTGCTTTTAGGTCATAACTTTTAATCTTTGCCCATGTCCACGCACTTTTTGGCAAACCATTTACATATTCAAATGAACCATTATCCATTTTAAACCAATATGAATCCGATTTCAGCGTTGTACAATATACACGTGCATATACATAAAAAGTAGTATCCGACCTGGCGTTAAAATTAAAATTAATTGTATTTGCACTGTCAGCCGATACTTCGGTAGTATTGTTCATGCCCGCCTTGATTGTTACATACGAATTGTTTGAGGCAGTTTTGTCTGTTATAAGATTCCAATTTGTTCCCAACTCCGAACATTCCGGTTCAAAATAATACATCTCGGGTTCAAAAACTTTGGCTCCAATACCCATTAACGAAAGCATTTTTGTGGCGTATCTTATTCCGAAGGTGCGATAACTCGCTGAATTAAAATGAGCCGGATCTTGACCGGTTAATCCATTAGCAGAGATAACATATGCTGTTGGAATAGTCATAGGCAACTTATTGATAACCGGATTCATCCACGTACCACAACAACTTCCCGGTTCCGATAACACTTCTCCGGCTAAAAGCGGTACTGTATCGGCACTTAATGAAAGTTCAGATAACATATCTTCGTAAACTTTCTTCACATACGATGGCCATTTTGAATCTCCTGAGTTTGCCTCCCCCTGATGGATCAGGATACCTTTTATCACTCCATCTTGTTGTGCCAGTTTTGCTAAATCCATGAGGTGTTTGCGTGGATTACCCCCATACGATCTAATTTTCGACAAAAACCATTCATCCGTATAAGTGGAATCATAATTCTGATAAAGGTCTTTGTCAAACAACCGAATATCGGATCCGCCAACAGCCACGTTAATTACACCTACAGTTATACTATCGGGAAGGTATTTTACCATTGTTCTGCCGAAATAGTCAGCCGGCGACAAACCGGTATTACACTGACATAGTGGAGGAATAGCCGTATACCACACACCTTTAGTACGACCAGTGCAATCCAGCGACTGAAGAACTTTAAATCGACTGTCGACCGTTCTGTCCTGCGCTTCAATAGCTCCCTGACCTTCCATATTCGACTGCCCGAAACAGAGATAGATATGGAAATTCGGGTTTCGTGAGAATGAGGTTGAGCTAAACAAGAAAAAACCTGCTAACAAAAACAACTTTAAGAATAATTTGCGCGCTTTCATTAATTAGTTAATATTTATTGTTTATTATTGGTTTTTATATTCAAAACAGCTTCTGCTAAGCCCCAAGAACTTACTTTTAGTTTAACTTCCCCTGCTTTGTGCGTACTTTTTATCACTACCTGTGCCCGACCTTTCCATGCTTTGCGGGAATTACCCACATAAGGATCGGTATCCCGGATATCGGCATTGCCAACTCCTGCAATCAGCCCTTCACCTTCCACACTGAAAGTC
>DATGXD010000163.1:0-3015 GCA_035299105.1 Paludibacter sp.
GCTTGACACCGGAACCTCCGATGACCCCGCAACCGGGGATGGAACCGCATCCGCCCACGACCCGTAGGCACCTGTCGGACCGTATTCGAACCCGACCGCCGTGGACAAGTTCCCCGGATTTACCACCGCGTTCAACGTGGCACCAAAGGACAATACGTTTGAGGCATCGTTTGTAGTAGCTATCGGGGCAGTATCAACTGCACTGCTTACCCGATACGATCCGGAACTCGTAACAGCAATTGCTGCGGCTGATACATTTAAATTTTTAGCCAGTAAATGACTATGTATAAATAATATACACAATGTCGCAATACACAAATAAATCTTTTTCATTTGCTTGTAACTTATAAATTAATGAAAAAAAAATTAGAAATACCTGCTCCTTAATAACGATTGTCTTACAGTTTGCAATTGAGCTTTGCAATCAAAACGAAGTGCAAGCGAATAAACATTCAATCAGAAAAAGCAAAAATACAGAGTACCAATCTAAACATAAATTGATAAATTTCAACAAATTTCATATTTTTAAAAAATAAATGTTAATAATATGAATTTTAGCGAAAAGTTTCCGCTACTAATGTAGGTTTGCGACCTATGCCACACAAAGTCAACATTAATCAACTGTATTTAAGAACTTTGTATTGGCGCGGATTACAAATCCGCGCCAGCTGGGAAAATAAAAATATGGAAAGCAGGAGCTTTCCTTTTAGCTATGGACATAGCGGGGGGGGGTGACAACTATAATACAAAAAGCATAAATACAACAATTATCAACAATGAAATAAAAGATGTAATAGTTGGGGTAACTGGCTTGATGGAGCATATGGCTTACATCCTTACGACAGTGTATTTATTGAAGTTAACGATGGTACATATATATACTCAGAGGAATACTAAGGACTTACTTTCGCCATCTTCGTATATAGATATGGGGTCTTCTAAAAAAAATGGGAAAGTTTTTTACTTACGCAAATTAATTGTTGTTGATGCCTTTCTGCCAAATTCAAACAAGTAAATTGCCCCCCCGCTGGCGCGGTTCTGTGAACAAGAGGGGGAGGAAAAAATCAGTCCTGAAAAACCGTGGTTTTTCAGGACTGATTCGTAAAAAGAAGACCGGGTTCGGATTACATTCCGTCTTCAACATTCCACACGAAAGCGCGGATTCCCATAAGTTCGGAAGTTCCATCCAATGCGCGCAGTTGCTCCAGGATGGGTTTCACTTTTTCATCGTCAACTATGGTGAGCATGGCCGTGTTCAACGAAGGCCAGGCATGGGTTCCGTAGTGCGGCTCCCCCGTATTCGAACCGCGTCCTACCACCGATTCCCAGCCAGTGAATCCACGCACATGGTTCATCGACAAGATTCCTTGAACCTGTTCGTAATATGCCTGGTCGAATGATATAAATATTGATTTCATGTGTTTTGATATATTTTATTACTATTTAAAGAAAAAGGACATTGATATCATAAGGATTAAAAGAATAACCATTAAGAAGGTGAACCAACCGGATACCGGCCTAAATTTTCGTTTTTTACCAATGTATTTATTCCAAACAAGCATTAGTAATATATAACTTGCCATATTCAGTATTCCACCTAAAATAGCTAATTGTTGAAATTTATAAATCAAGGTAACAAGTGTAATGAAATATAAAAATGAACCTAACATTGTCGGCAAAATCACCTTCTTCTTATTTACCCTATATAGATTCACAGATAAAGCTATAGCACCAACAGGCAAAGAAAATATTAACACTAAAATATAAATTGACCATTTTGAGAACAATTTAGGAACACTCTTTTCTTTTGTATAATACCTTGTTATAATCCTAGGCAGTAGGAAATATTTCTTTGCCCCATTCAACTTAAGATATTGGTTTATAACGCCAAATGCACCAAAGAACGTATAAATAACCGGCACCACAACCAATGTAAGCAGGGTGGATACAGACAAGCCCCCGATTACCGTGACAGCCATGGGTTTCCACATTTCGGAACCTTGGCCGTGACTGATGGCCAAAGGCACCATGCCGAGGATAGCTGTCAAACTGGTCATCAACACCGGGCGCAGACGGGACTTTCCTCCAGTTACCACCGCCCGGATAATGCCACTTCCACGCTCACGGTTCAGGTTGATGTAGTCGACCATCACAATACCGTTTTTCACCACGATACCCACCAGCATAATCACGCCCACGAAAGTCATCACGTTGAAGGTTGTACCCGTCATCCACAAGGCCAGAACAACCCCTGAAACTCCGAAAGGCACCGAGAACATAATGATGAAGGGGTATGTAACAGACTCGAACTGTGAAGCCATCACCACAAACACCAACAGGATAATAATGAGAAGCAACAAGCCCAGATCGGCAAACGATTCCTGCTGGTCTTTGAATGAGCCGGCAATTTTAGTGTTAATGTCCGATGGGATATCCATTTTTGCCAATTGAGCGTTGATTCCCGCCACAGCCTTGTCGAGCGTGGTACCCGAAACGGTTGAAGACACGGTAATGATACGCTGGCGGTTCTTATGCTCGATGGTCGGTGGTGTGAAACGTTCGACCACTTTACCCAAATCCTTCACCCGCACAGCCTGGCCCATTTGGTTGTAAATAATGATATTTTCCACATCCTCAATCGACTGTCGGTATTTTGGGTCGTAAGCCACCACAATGGAATACTCCTCGCCATCCTCGCGGTAGAGCGAAGCCGTCATACCATTGATGCGGTTGCTCAGGAAGCTGGAAGCCATGGCCACATTCAGCCCGTTCAAAGCCAGTTTTTCGCGGTCGAAATCCACCTGGTATTCGGGAGTGTACTCTTCGCGGCTAATGGTGGTGTTCACGAGCCCTTTTATGCTTGGGATTTGCTTGAGCAATTCCTTGGCCACCTTGTCGGTAGCATCAAAATCGTATCCGTAAACCTCGACATCAATGGTCGACTGGCCGCCCATCATGCTCATGCCGCCCCCTTCGTGGACAGTTGATTTCCTGATTTCGGGCATGCTTTCAATA
>DATGXD010000164.1:0-16887 GCA_035299105.1 Paludibacter sp.
GGCATTGTAGTCAATCATGTCGGGCGACCATTTGCGGTCGTTCACGTTGACGAAAATCGGGGCGTATGAATTCATCGGGACAACATCCGAGTTGATCTCCATTCCGCACATATAGACCGCCTCGCCTACTGCCGCCGCCAGATTTCCCAAGCCACAATCGGAGGTAACGGCATATTCGCCTACATATATTTTTGGACCCGTCCGGCTGTATGTATCGTATTTATGAAACTGGTTTACAAACCATTGCGGATTCCTGTAATAATGTTCATCCAGTAAATCAACAGCGTAATTGGCAGTCCAGGTAGGATTATCGGTTCCCCAAGCGGCCACATCGCCAATACATTGAATGTTCGGGTATTTTTGTTTTATCGCATCATAAAACTTGATATAACGGGCATTATAATCATTGGAATAAAAATTCTCGTTCCCAATTTCGACATATTTCAAATTAAACGGTGCCGGATGTCCTGCAGCGGCTCTCATTGCGCCATAAGTGGTTGTCACATCGCCGTTGGCATACTCGATGGCATCCAGCGCATCCTGAATGTAGCCGTCCAACGAATTAATATCCTGCGATTCTTTATGCGCTATACCGACATTGACAACGTACAACGGTGCGGCGTTCAGGTCTTCGCAAAGTTGCAGGTATTCGAGGTATCCCATTCCGTCGGTAGTTCGGTATCCCCACAAGTTCCAGTGTCCCGGGCGTTCCTCAATCGCACCTATCGTTTTTTTCCACTGGAAATGGTCAACCAAGTAATCGGCCTCGACAAAGCAGCCGCCCGGAAACCGCAGAAACTTCGGCTGCATATCTTCCAGCAACTGGGCCAATTCGGGACGCAAGCCGTTCGGGCGGTTTTTGTAAGTGGGTGGAAACAGCGACACCACATCGAGATAAACCGTACCGTTGGCATTGGATGAAATCACAAAGCGACCTGCGGTATTCGAACCCGAAGCTGTGAGCGTGCAAGTGAACTTCTTCCATCCGGTCGTCAGGCCTTTTATCGTATCAATGGCATATTTCACCGAATTAGCACTTTCCAGCGAAACCGTCAGTGGGGCATTAAACCCCGCAGCACATTTGGCAAAAAACGACACAGTGTACGTTCGGTCTTTCACCACGTTGATTCCCCAGAAACCGCCGTTGTAAACCCCCGCCCGGGCTGTAGCCGTAGCATTCGAGAATGTCAGCTGCAGGGCCTTGGTCTGGGCGGTGTTCAGCAAGCCCGTGGTCACGAGGCTCTGACTGGCCGAAGCCCCCGATTGACCAAAAGTCGTCCAATTGTCGGGTGTGGCGGCATCCTCGAACGAACGGTTGCGGATCAGTTCGGCATAAAGCCCACCATCGGCAGCGTGGTTGATGTCCTCGAAAAACAGCCCGTAATGACAGGGGCTGATATTGACCCCCTTGTTTTTCAAGTCAAAGGTCAGTGATGTCTGGGATACCAGGCTGTGGGAAGTGAAGAGAGTTACAAAAATGAGAAAAGATATTTTCTTCATGATAATCTTCAATAGTTCGTTAAACTTTTGTTTATTTGTCTGGTTATCAATAAAACAACCATTAATTTATTTGCCCAATCCCCTGAAATTCAGCATGTTTAAGGATTACTCCACCAACACTTAGAGGCATGATATTCCAGGTTCATAAGCAGTATCTTTCAATTGTTTTAAATGCGTTAAGCAAGTGTTCCCGGCTCAATAAATGGAGAAGCGATTTCATGATAGAAGCACTTATGCTCTATTTGACATACCCAAACGCCTTAACTTCCTTCAAATGGGTCGGTATAGCACCTATGGCGAACAACGCTTCAGGCAGCAGTTTGAAAAGAAGTTTGATTTCATGCCTTTCAATACAGAGTTGACCGCCAAATTCTTTGGAACAAGAAAAGCAATTGCTTTCGACCCGAGTTATATTTCCAAGCCTGGCAAGAAAACCCCACGGAAGTCCTTGATCAACTACCATTGCAGGTTCCAAATCGAATTCTGCAACCGGGCTAACCCACTCCCAAGCCAGAAGCCTGAACAAGTTCGGTTCCCATTTCAATGCTTCGCTCACAGCCGTGAATATTGCCAAGGCAGTGCACTGGAGTTGCCCTGAAACCAAGGAAAAGCCATTTTCTATTCAATACTAAAACGTTATGCCACAACGAGTTCCTGTTGATCCGATTTATTGTGCTGTTCGGGATAAAACCAAACACTATCAAAAATCACCAGCACATCAAAGAGCTATTATATTACGGCACTATAGCCGCCTAATCTAAATATTTAATTACCGAACTATTGATTTTATATAAACTCTACCAGATTAATTGCAGTTTAAACAAAACGGGCTATTTCTTTACAACCAAAGTCGATGTAGTGGTTTTATTTCCAGCAATCTGAGCCACGTACATCCCGGAAGGGATAGCCGAAATATCAAACTGTCCCTGCTGCGAATTGGTTATATGCCGGGAGTAAACTTGTTGCCCGGTCGGGCTTAGCAGTTTAAAAAAACCATCTGGTATCATGTTGGCAGACTTGAAACAAATTAAATCCTTAGCAACGGAGGGATAAATACTAACCGTGCTTTGAGTGGGAATTGATAATGCGGTTGACACATAGCTGCCTCCCCGGTAGAGGTAGAGCACTTCCTCATCGGACAAAGCCTTGTTGTACAAACTGAACTTATCGACCGTTCCCAGCCAGGTGGGGTCTCCGGTATAGCCGCTTTTGGCCAGGTAGGCGTAATTGAGTTTGATATTTGCCAAAGAATTGCTAACCGATAATGCCGAAGTGGTTTGCTTGATTCCATCCACGTAGTATGTGATATTCGAGGAAGAAATCACCCCTACTGCCTGGTGCAGAAGTCCATCGTCAAATTCAGCCGAACCGGCATAACTTTCGGCGCTCCAGGGTGAAGTAGTGTTACCACAAGAGATAGAAACCCTACTGGTGTTATCGGTTCTCGCCACCGAAAGGAAAAAACCGTTCGACCCTTTGCCACTGTAGGTGTCGCCTATATAACTAAGCATGGTATTTCCGGTATTGGCTCCGGACTTCGACTTAAACCATGTTTCGAAAGACAAAGCCGGATAGGTGGTCAGTCCCAACTGACTGGCCGGAAGTTCGAGGTATTGGCCGGAAGCATCGGTCTTTAGGACTCCATCAACGATAGTAGCGCCTCCCATCAATGTACCATTGGCTGTACCCACCGCATCATTTGCCGTGCCATCGTCGAATGTCCATTGGTGGGTCAAGTTTGAAGTCCCGGGATTGACCGGTTCCTTTAACGCAATTCCCAATGCGGCTTCATCCACCGAAATTCCCATTAACGAAAGCATTTTTGCGGCGTATCTTTTCCCTATTATCCTGTAACCTTCGGAGTTAAAGTGTGCAACATCCATTGCGCCACAACCTGCGGCAGAGATGATATGCGCTGTTGGGATTGTATTGGGAAGCTGCCTGACAATGGTATTCATATCCCTGTAAATACCGGAATATAAAACTTCTCCCGATAATAGCGGCACCGTGTCGGCACCTAAAGAGAGTTCGTTTAGCATATCGTTGTAAACCTTTTTCACATACTGCGGCCAGTTGGTATCGCCCAGGTTTGCTTCGCCCTGGTGCATAAGCATTCCTTTAATAACGCCATCCTGCTGTGCCAACCGTGCCAAGTCCATTAAATGTTTGCGTGGATTGCCATTGTACACTTTAATTTTGTCCGTAAACCATGATTCGTTGGGTACAGCCACATAATTCTGGTAAAGATCCTTATCAAATAGGCGAATGTCGCAACCGCCAACCGACACATTAATCACACCGATAGTGATACTATCCGGCAGGTATTGCACCATCGTTCTCCCGAAATAGTCGGCAGGCGTTAGCCCTTTGTCGCAAAGGCATAATGGTGGCAGCGCCGGATACCAATTTCCTTTGGTTCGACTGGTACTTGTACAATCCAGCGATTGAAGAACCTTGAAACGGCTGTCAACCGTTCTGTCCTGCGCTTCAATAGCTCCCTGGCCTTCCATGTTCGACTGTCCGAAACAGATATAAATATAGAAATTCGGATTCCGCAAAGTTCCCGACACAGCTACGTTGTTGGCTACACTTCCACTGGTGAAGGCAATATTACCATTTATAGCAGTAGTGCCATTGTAGGTAACATATACTTTCGTATTCGATGCATTGGCAGCCAAGGTAGTAGGGTTAACCGTGATTCCCGCAGGAGCAGAAATCGAAATTGGCCCGGTTAGATTAAAACCGGATACTATTATCGAGTCAGTCACTGGTTGGCCATTACCTTTGAATGAAACCTGAGTTTTGGAGGTGGAAATATAGGGGGCAAGCAAAGAGCCTTTGTAAAATAATTTTACATTATCAAATCCTATCCAGTTTCCATTGGATTGATTATCGCGCAAGCCGATGGACAATGTACCGTCCGTAACCATGATGTCTTGTATGGTATAAAGAACCGCACCGGCTAAGACCGTATTATCAGCCGGTTTGGGGGATTGTACCGGAACGTTTGCGGTATTGGTTCCTGCAAAAAGTTGGACAGTTCCGCTTTGGGTATATGTTCCGCCACGTTGGTCAACGGCCCACGCCGCTGCCTGCATGGTGTAGAAACCATTGGGCAAATTTGTAAGCGTTTGGGTGGCAGAACGTGTCTTGCCTTGCAGGTTGCTGTTCCAAATCTCCATGGCACGCCCCGACAAGTTACCGGCAGGTAGTCCGAGCTTCGCACCCCACGTTCCATAGTCGGCAGCAACTGTCCAACCATACATAGCTGAATTTGCACACAGTTCCATATCAAGGTTCGTCCCCCAGAATGATATATCCAGCGGATTGGAACCTGATGCGTTGTTTTGCACAAAAGTCTTCATTGCCACTTTCAAATCGCTTACAGCCGTAAGAATCTCGGAACCGGATACAGAGGTAGTCCAGCCGCCTGCGGTGGTGAATCCTGTTGCGGTTGCAATTGCCGCTTGCAAATCGGCTACGCCAACCCCACCGGCATTGGCATTTTTCAATGCAGTGGCCTTAGCGATTGTACGGGTCAATACATTCTGGAAAGAATCGACCACTGCTTCAAACACCCATCTATTTAATTTGGCATCACCTTTATTGGAATAACAGATTGAACCGCTTGTCGAGGCATTCGCACCTATCCCTTGGGTAGTACTTGTCGATTTCCATATATTGAAATAGGATGTCTTACCTTCCAGTTTGAATAATGGATTGACTGCACCACCACTATACGCCATGGTAGAATCATTACCCACCGAATGGGCAACAAACAGATTCAGTGTAAAATTAACCAGGTTGAAACCGTTTGTATTATCACCGGTGACAAGGAAAGTGTGATAAGCGGGATTAGTCGTTGCACCTTCAAGTTTTACGTTGTTATTACCCGCAACATTACCTCCAAGATAGGTGTTCCCGCTATCATAGTTTTTGATACGGTAGAAACAGCCAGCCGTTGGGAAAGTTTGTTGAGCCAGCGCATTAATGCTAAACATTAGCAACGAGATAAAGAAAAGGATATGCACTTTCCTTTGGATTGTATTTTTATATTTCATAATAAAAAAAATAATTAGCATTGTTTTATTGTCAAACCAGTTATAAGTAAGTCGAATTTATTATTGATATTTTTCTTAATTTCATTTCTCGTATAACGACCCCAAACCCCAAAGAGGGCTTTAAGAACCAAGAACCAAGAACCAAGTAATCAAGTAATCAAAAAAATTAATTCTTTACTATTAATGCAGTAGTATTCGATTCAGAAATGCTCACTTTAGCCACATATATTCCACTGGGGAATGATGAAATATCGAACTTCCCCTTCGTTGAATTGGACATTTTTTGAGAAAGAACTACCTGCCCGGCCAGGTTTGTCAGGTCAAACCTGGCATTTCCGATATTTTCATCGGATTGGCAGTAAATAAAATCGGTTGCCGGATTTGGATAAATGGAGATATTGGAGAGTTTTGTTTGACTAACAGCAGAAGGAAAGTCGGTAGGATGTTGGTAAAGGTATTGTACTTCGCCATCGGACAACGCTTTTTTGTAGATAGTGAACTTGTCGATTTTCCCCAACCAGGTCGGGTCGCCCGAATATCCGCTTTTGGCCAGGTAAGCGTAATTCAACAGAATGTTTGAAACAACATTTCCTGTTTTCACGGCACCTGTACTAATATTAACCCCATCGACATATATCGAAACCACATCATTATTAAAAACACCTGCCACTTGATGCATTGCCCCATCGTCCAGTTCCAAAGCATTGGCGTAACTCTCGTTGCTGCTTGGCGAAGTGGTGTTGCCACACGAAATCCCGGCACGACTGATATTATCGCCCCGGGCTACTGACAAAAAACATCCGTTCGACCCCATATTATTCACAACATTGCCAAAATAACTCAGCATGGTATATCCGGTATTGGCATTATTCGCCTTGGACTGAAACCAAGCCTCCATGGTAAGCGCCGGGTAAGAAGTCAAACCCAACTGGGTAGCCGGGAGTTCGAGATATTGGCCATTGGCATCGGTTTTCAATGCTCCATTCTCGATAGTGGCACCACCACGCAAGGTGCCGTCGGCACTTCCCACTACATCCTTTGCAGTCCCATCGTCAAACGTCCACATGTGTGTCCGGTCGGCATTTCCCGGGTTTATAGCTACGGGAATTGTGTATTGGGCATTGTAATCGTAATGAAACCAGTCGACATCAACCAGTCCATTCTCAGATGTTTCGTTGTAAGTAAAAAGTGCAACCCTGTCGCCCCGGTAATAGCCCCAGGTCATGGGATAAGGACTTCCAACCGGAATAAAGTTTATGCTGTCGGTGCTGTAGGCATACTGGCTTTGACCGCTAAAGCCCCACACCGATCGCACATACACCACTGAATCGGTGATGGCTTTTCCCAAGGTTTCCGAACCATTGTTGTTGTAAGCAATGTAACGCACCCCGCTTACCTGTTTGATACCGAAAGTCGAAAAAGTGTTCGCATAATGGCAGATTCCGGTCACCTGCCCGTCGGCCATTTTGCTTATGTGTAGCTTTGCCACCGCCACGCAGCGTTCGGTTCGCATGCTACGCTGGGTAATGGTATTCCCGACACGGAAAAGAATGCCTTTGCTTGAAGAAATCGGCACAAAGGCCTTTAATCGCAAGAAGCCCGGGCGCTCGGACATCGACCACTTATCGGCTCTTGGCTGGTAGTTCCATTCCCATTGTACGGCAGGTTTCGGGTTCGAGAATTCATCGTTTGCCTGCATCACACAACTTTTATCGCTAGGCAATGGCATTTTTTCCGACCATACCATGCGTCCTATTCCATCTGTACCCACAGAACCGATAATGGGCCATCCATCCACCCAGGTTACAGGCAGTAGACTTGCTATACGACCATCCCATTGACCTGAACCATGATGTGTGAAAAACTGCCAGGTTCCATCAGGTAGCTGAATAATGCCTCCCTGATTCGGTTCACGGTCGCCAAGACCGGATACATTCACGTGGTTAAGCTGCTTGATTTCTGAATATGGTCCCCAAATATTCGACGAACGCTCCATCATGGTTACACGTCCTTCCGATTTCACTTCGCTAAAGAAATGGTAATACACACCATTGATTTTCAATAGTTTGTTAGCCTCGCTCCCACTCGATTGGTGAATAAATGTTTTGGACGCCTGGTCAACGGTTTTTCCATCGGCAGAAAGCCGGAACAAATATGTCTTATAACTATCACTATAATTGGTAGCCACAAAATAAAGTTGTCCATCGTCGTCGCAAAAGCTGCAACAATCGTCCCAACCTGTAGTTTTCCAAAGCGAGGTCAATGGCTCCCAAGGTCCGGCAGGATCAGTAGCCGAACTCATAAAAAAGCCATCATCCGGCGTACCGTAATAAATCCAGAATTTGCCTTTGTAATACCGTAATGATCCTGCCCAAACCCCTCTGCCATAACGGTTCATTTTGTCATAATTATAATCGGGTCCCATTACCGTTACATCATCTACCACATGGCTGAGGATTTCCCAGTTCACAAGATCCTTCGAGTGGATAATGACCACCCCCGGAGAGTACTGGAAAGTAGATGAAATGGCATAATAATCGTTGCCGACACGTATGGCATCAATATCACTGTAATCGGCCGGAATCACCGGGTTGCGGTAAGTGCCATCCCCTTGGTCGCCCCATTTGGCGGTTTGCTGGCCCAACAGGCAGGAACCCACCACTAAACCCAACAGTAAAAGAAATAATGCTTTGAATTTCATTATTTTGACATATAAATAAAAATCATCAGATTGATTTGATTATGATTACCTGGCTGGAGGACTTGACCTTGATGATTGTCACACAGGATTTGCTGACCGGCAACGTATCGGATTCGACTTTCTGGCTTGCAACGAGCCGTCCCACGCTGTTGTACATCGAAATTTCATCCCCCCATTTAAGTCCCTTGAGGTAGTTTTTATCACTTCCCCGAACAATCCACACACTTGATTTCCGTACATTATTAATTGCAGATTCGATTGAATTCACCTCAACAGTTATGGAATTGGTTATTTGGGGAGCATAAACCGTATTTCCGCTATACTTGGCTGTGTATGTATGAACGCCCAATCCAAGCGATGATGCTGCGAATGTGGCGTTGCCATTGTTGTCGACAGGCAAAACACCTACAACCGTATCGTTGTGCGACACGACAAAGTAACCGGTTGGCAGTTCGGTGGCAGTTCCGGTTTTTCGCACCGAAAGGTTCAGTAAAACCGTGTCACCCAGATGAGCCTGAGGCGCAGAAGCTACCATGCTTGCAGTTGTTTCAGCCGAACGGTTTAAGCCCGACACGCGGTATAGTTTGGCTCCGTGCGTTCTAACAGATGGAGCGAATTGCGTTCCGGCAAAAGTCCCGGTATCTTTCTTCGCCCACAAATCGCGGATGAGGCAATTCCCGGCAAATCCAAGTTTTGGAAGATCAACTGGTATCGAAAGTGTGGTGGTGGTCGTAGGATCTTGTGTAAAGACCATAAATTCCATACTAACACCATTTGCAGCTGTGAGTACTTCATCGTCGAAACCACAGAATGATTTGAAAGTGGTATAACCCGCAGGCAAATCAAATTCGATGGTCGAATATGCATTTACCCCGTAACCATTCGCGTAGGTTACACCATTCACCTTAAGCGCATTGTTGCTCAGGCTCTTGTTTGTTTTTACCACATCCCAGCCGCTTGTGGCTTTTACGGGCGTGAGTGTGGTCAGCTTCAACGAGTCGCCGTTGGCCTTGTAAATGGTCGGGTTAATCCAGTCGCCATGATCGTAGTTGTAGTTGTCCCCGGCATCGGTAACCACCAGATACAGTTTTGTGGCTCCAGTAATATCAGCCGTAACGTTTTTTCCTGCGCGTTGGCAAGTACGGCTAATCCGTCCCGAGTTGGCAATGGCCTTGTCGACATCGACAGTACGTAATGTTGGGTCTTGGGTAGCTACGCCAAATTCAACGGTCGCCCCGCCTGTCTGGTCGGTTCCGCCCTTGTCGAGCCCGGCAAAACATTTAAAACGGGCATAGCCTTCGGGAATAACGAAATATATCACCGACTTGGCATGGGTACCGATGCCGTTTGCAAATGTTACCCCTTTCACATTCAATGTTCCACCCGAAATACTTTTATTTTTGGCAATTGTTCCCCAACCGGCAGTTGCAAACTCCCAATTCAAATCGGTGAGTTTCAACGAATCGCCGTTTGCCTTATAAAGGGTTGGATTGATCCAGTCGGCATGGTCGCAACTGAACCCATCGCCGCCATCGTTTACAACCAGGTATAATGAAGTAGCCCCTTGTGGAAGGTTAACGTCGATGTTCACACCGTAATTATCCGTCAACCTCGAAATGGTTCCGCTCCGGTAAAGCAGGTTCCTGGATCGGATAAAACCATCGCCACCATTATTAAACAAAGCCACGAATTTATCGCCGTTGTTGGGGTCATCGGCTGTCCAGGTAATCTGGTCGCCATCATTCACCCATTGCTTGTTGTTTACGCAAGTTTTGTGCATCCCCAGCACTTCCTCGTTGGTAATCAAATCCTTGGTAAACATATTATTATCCGGAAGGTTTCCACCAAATATCAGTGGCGATTTAAAAATCGTCCAGAGTGTCATCACGGTGTATTGCTCGTCTTGCGTGAAATTGGTATACCGGTTTGTGGCACGTTCGCCGCGGATGAATTTTCCCAGCGGGAGCATGTCCGCATCGGGCCATGTGCCTGGACCGATATATGGAAACCATTTGTTGCAAACGGTAAACTGGTAGTTCAACTGGCTCCAGTTATCCCAGAAATCATCCACCGTGCGCCACATATTCGCGTGGGTTTTGACATGGCCATATTGCGCAACCGGAGTTTCGCCCGGCGACATGCTCAATACAATCGGACGGCCGGTTTTGTCTATCGCCCTGCGAATCATTTCAATTTCGTCGGTGTGGTAGGGGCGCGACAAATCGTCCACTTTTACGAAATCGACCCCCCAGGATGCATACAGTTCGAATATCGAATTGTAATAGTCCTGCGCCCCGGCTTTGGTTGCCAGAACCGTGTAATTATCCTGCAACCAGGTACATTGGTCGGCCGTGGTATAGATATTTGCAGCAGTTACGCCGTTCGCACCTTTGATAGGCAGGTTGTTGGTGACTGCAATTTTTGGCACACCACGCATGATGTGGATCCCGAACTTCAACCCCTTGCCGTGGATATAATCTGCAAGCGGCTTGAACCCAGCCCCGTTTGCAGCCGTTGGGAAACGGGTTGGCGAAGGCATGTACCGGCCATATTGGTCGTATATGAACGTGGAATTATTGTAGGCATTGTAACTGCCGGTGGTTTGGTTGTCGACGTACCAACGGATATCCACCACCACATATTCCCAACCGTATTGTTTCAGGTTGGCGGCCATATAGTCGGCATTGGCTTTTACTTCCGATTCTACAACCGATGGGCCAAAGCAGTCCCAGCTGTTCCATCCCATAGGTGGCGTAAGCGCCCAGGTTTGGAATTTCATTTCCCTTCCGGTTTGCGCATTTGCTATCGTTGCCAGTAAAAGAGCGAAGATAATCATCTGCTTTTTCATATAGCTTATTCCTATTTGCTTATCAATTATCTAACTTTAAGCGACCACTTTTGCCACAGAATGTCCTCTGCAATTTTTAAATACAGTATTGTGTCTTCCTATTATTCAGACAAACCAAACTTACAACTCGTAACTAGCTTCACTCAACAATCAGTTTATTCACCTGCACAATTTCGCCGGAAACCACTCTCACTATCCGAATGCCTTTTCCTCTACCCGGAATCCTCACTTTGTTTGAATCTGCCCCGACACAGTTCAGCAAATGCCCGCAAGTATCGTAAACAAACACGGTTGCAGGTTCTTGCATACCGCTTATGACAATATCGTTGTTCAATACCCTTACTTTCCATCTGCAATCATTACTCCTAACATCGGGAACATCGGCAGCGCTTAGCGGCATAAGCAACCTGACGAAGAATAAGCCGCCGACCGTATTGCTTGAATTAATCCCCTGGAATTTCACTGTAACGGTATCTTTCCCGGCTGTCATGCTGTTGGGGATGGGGTATTCCACATTTTTGAAAGCGTTTGTGTTCCACTTTCCTACCAGGTTCTCGGTGGTCAGCTTCACGCCATCAACCAGGATATCGAACGAACGGCTGCCCGATTCATTACCCCAATAACGCACCATCAACGACAGGTCGGATTTTCCTTTGGTGAGCATGCTATAGCTGACATACCCCCCATTGCGGGCATCGCGCCAGAATTCATTCTGGGCGGTTCCGGTATATGAGTTCAAGCTCTGGAGCTTGTGGTCCACCTCGGGTTGCTGTTCGCCCGGGGCTACCTTGTCCACAGTCCGCAATTCGAGTTCCAATGCCGCTTTCTGCACGGTGGCCAAACTGTCGAGATAAGACTGGTATTGGGATGCACTCAGGTTTAGCCAATACATCATGTAGCGCGAATCGTGGATTTTATAGAAAGGTTCAAGCACCAACGCCGTATCGGATGAGTTAAGGAACAACCCCGGTCCTTTAAAGGTAAGTGGTTTGCCCGCCACAGGAATAATCTTAGCAGGCAGTGCAGGCTTATCACCCACGATGACAGGCGCTTTATCAAGTGGCAGAAGCGTGCCATTGGCAATGTGCCCCCAACGGCTTTCGTCGGCAACCAACCCGGCCAAATCTTCCGTCCCGGTTTTGGCGCCCAACAGGATTGGACCGTGCATCAAAGCGATATAAGAAGAAACATTGGGCAATTGCTCAACGGAATTCTGCATTGGCAATAAAATCTTTACCGAATCGCCGTTGTTCCATGTGCGGTCAATGGCAATATAGGTTTGTGGAACAGATTGGACAGCCATGGTATCGGTGTTGACTACAATTTTCAACGCACCGGCTTTCACCCATTTTGGTGAACGCACCATCAGCTTGAATGCAGTAGGGTTTGTTACACTTACCGTCAGCTTCGTTTTTTCCTCTTCGGGGAACGAAGTTGTCTGGCTTATTTTCACCCCTTTATCCCTCCAGTTCAGTTCCGAAGCGACGAACAGGTTCAGGTACAAGGAATCGTTGTGATGCGTATAAATAAATTCACCGTATTTCCCGTGGTTTTCCATTCCCGTCCCAACACAGCACCACATGGCCTTATTGGGGGCAGAATATACCCGGTAATGGCGCGGACGAGCCGGAGTAAAATAGACATAACCGCCGTGGTCGGGATGTTGGGTGGAAAGAATATGGTTGTACAGCGCCCGCTCGTAAAAATCGGCATACTTCGCCTGCGGATTTACCCGAAACAGGTCTTCGGTCAGCTTAAGCATATTGTTGGTATTGCACGATTCGGGTCCTTCGGGTACGTTCACATAATCGCTGCAGGCCGAAGCTTGCGGGAAATACTCCTTACGGCTGTTACCTCCCGAAGCAAGCGTACGGTTTGAAGTAACCGTTTGCCAAAAGAACTGACCTGCCTTCACATAGTCTGCCTCTTTCGACACTTCGGCAATCCGTTGGAACCCAACCGCTTTAGGCACCTGGGTGTTAGCATGTACATTATTGAGGTTGTCGACCTGGGCAGCCATGCTGTTCAGAAGGGTTTTATGTGAAAAACGTTTGGCTGCAACAAGGTATTTCGAAACTCCGGTCATTTGATAAGCATCGGCAAAAATTTCATTCATCCCGCCATGCTCCGTTCCCAATATTGTTTCCATTTGTGCATCAGAAAGTGCCGATGTAATGTTGACTCCCCAGTCGCAAAAGGCGAGGAACACGTTTTTTGCCGTTTCGTTTCCTCCATACAACCACGCATCTCGAAGCCCGGCGTAGGTTTTATGGAGGTTATACCATGGTACCCAAGCCGAATTGAAAGCAGTGAAAGTACCTGTTTTAAAAGTCGACCAAATGGAAGCGCTATTAGGTACGCCACCGGCATAACCCACTCCCCAACTTGCATTTTTCACGGCATTGGCATCCTGGCAAGCCTTGAGTTCGGCCACCATGTAATCCATCAGGCGTTTGCATACCGTGTCGCCTGTGGCTGCATAATTTATGGACAAGGCCGTCAGGTAATGACCGCCGACATGGCCATCCAGGCCATCCCAGTTGGTGAAGCTGGCGGCTTTGGCGCTTAGTCCGGCTTCCTTGCGGTAGGGTGCCAACAAGCGGTTCACATCGTATTTCAACAATGTCTGGATATTCAAATCGCGGGCGTGCTTGAAAGACCCTTCCAACAGCGTGACATCCCCAAGCGGGAATTCATCCGGGTAAAGTTTGTCCTGTTGCACTCCCGGGGTTAGATTAACCGCTTTGTAGTTTATGGTGTAGGTTTTCTGCGTAGTTCCATCCAGCGCGGTAACGGTGATAACCGAAGTGCCGCTTCCCGACGATACATCCACGTCCCCTGTTCCTGAAACGGAAACCCCATCAACACTTGGGACAACCGTTGGCTTGACAGTAAGTGTGCCTTCGGGGATTATGGCATTATAAGTAGTGGTTGCGGGACTGAACACCGCATCTAAATTCCCGATATTCAGTGAAATATTGTCGAGTGTGGCTACATTCGAAACTTCGGTGAGTGTGAATCCGTCGAACTTGAAAAATCCGGCATCGGTCTTGCTAGTATGCGAAAAATCGTAGCCCTTGGTGGTCGACTTGCCACTTACGCGGACTCCTATTGTAAGTGTGCCGTCGGTAACCTGCTGCACAACAGACAATTTGCTAAACGGCCCGTTTTCGGCAGCCGATTCGCCGTACCCGCCAAACGAGTAGGTTTCAGTTGCACCAAGTATGGCAAGGTTCGAAGCTTTGTAGGCCGCATGGTTCGAAGCTCCGTACAATGTCGATTTGGTAACTCCATTTGCAGTAGCAAACAAACGCTGGTTTGTGGTGCGGTTGTTGCTCACGGTTACCAACGCCGTGATTTTATAATTCCCGGCCGGTAAATTGTTGATGGTTTGTGAACATTCCACATCGCCGATAGTGCTGTTCCAAATCCCATTGATGTAAGTGCCGTTTTTGGTTGCATCGCCATCGGTATTCGGTCCAACCCAAGAGTACCCGGTAGTCCCCGTCCAGTTCCATTTGTCATTGTTACCCAGTTCGAAACTTGGATTGTCAATGCGGTTTGACATATCAGTTTGCGCCAAGAGGCTGTTGGCAAGAAACACAGCTGTAACAATCAAAACTGATTTTTTTAGATTTTTCACGAAAATAGATATTAGATTTTTTCAAGTTACGAGTAGTTACGAGTCTACCTGCTGTAGGCAGGTTACAAGAAGTAAACAAGTTGACAAGCCCAAATTCCAATCTCTTAAAGTTAATATCGAATTATTTTTCAATACCTCTAACTTTATGCTAGTGAGAAAAAATCAGGAGCCATGAGAACAGAGGAGGATGTTAATAACCCTTCTCTGTTCATCGGTTCATTTCATTATTTTTATTCAACAACTACCTTTTGCACACATTGTGGCATTCTCACAATGTATATGCCCGGCTGGAGCGCAATGCCTTCCCCTTTATTCAATTTTACCTCACCAACCTTAATGCCCCGCACGTTGAATACAACAAAACTTTCAGTACCCGACACACTCAAAGTCCTATTCTTGACATAAACTATTGCACCTTTCACCTCGGGTGTTGCCACTGAAGTAGCGGCAACATTGTACAATTCAAAATTATCAAGCCGGATATCGGTCGCTTTGTTCGATCCCGAGCAACTATTCAGCCAAAAGTTTTGCGCAGCGCCTAAAGTACCGGTAGTGAATTCGAAGTCCACGACCTGCCAAGCACCCCCAGTATTTTTCACTACCTGATAGTCGGATGTTGATCCGTTTATACCCATACCATTCAATGTGATATAAGCTTCTTTGTCGCTATACAACATACATTTCAACCGGTATTTGGTGTTTGGCAGCAATTTACCTGTCAATGGATAATCGATGGATCCGCCACAAGCACCTGTTATCTGGATACTGGAACCACAGAATGCTTTTGCATCAGAAATCAATGCACCATTTCCCCAACCTTTTGACCATCCGCTTGCTGTATTCGGATAGTCCGAACATACTGGGTCAAGAATCAAATTACCTGTTTCATAAAGCGGGGCAAATCCTCCAACTGCTCTTTTTGCAGTCTGGAATGTAGTGATGGCATTTTTCAAGGTATCGACAGCTGCGTTGATCTGCTCGGCGGTAATGAGGCAATTGCAGTTGGGCAACGTTTTTGCTTTGGCAGCATCAATGGCAGTTTCCAATGCAGCAACGGCTTCGGGAGTGAATTGACCGCAGTTGGTGCCGGTATTCAATTTGGCAATGCTGTCGTTCACTTCTGCTATACGGATCATTGTTTCCAGGTTCGCAGCGTTAACAGCCGTGTCGAGGGAAATTTTGAAAGCAATACCAATGTCGGCAGTGGCTGGTTTTGTAGCGGGCAGGTTAATGCTCAAACCATCAGCATTCCGGGTATAAGTCAAATTACCCCCACCCAGAATCTGAATATTCTTAATGCCCTTAACCAAGTATGGTTGGCTTAAGCCCAGGGTTTTCAGCACGGCTTTGCCCCCTGTCGGCCATCCCATTACGGTAACGTAGAGCAGGCTATCGCCTTTTTTTACATAACGGATATCATTCACATCGTAATTGGTACCTTCGTTGAAACCTTGAGCACTCAGTTCTCTTCCGTTATCAGCTGTCGGGCCTTCGCCGAAGATTGTCCAGGGGCGGGTACCGTAAATACTTTCCTTGTTTACATTCATCCATGCCGTAATCCCTTTTACAATGGCCAGTTCCTTTTCATCATAGGTACCATCTCCACGAAGAGGCACGTTAAGCAGTAAATTCCCGTTTTTGCTGACAATGTCAATCAACATATGAATAACGGTATTGGCCGATTTGTATTGGTTATTGTTATACACCGACCATTTGTAATGCCAATCGCCGATGCAGGTACAAGTTTGCCAATGTTTTGCCTGTGGTTTATTCGGGATACCACGCTCTACGTCCCAAACCAGGCACTCTTTTTCATCCGGGGTGAGAATCTTGCCAAAAATAACAGTTTCCACCTTACCGTTGTTTGCGTTTGCACTTTTGTTGTAATAGCTTGCAGCTATCTTCAAGCCCACATCGCTAACCGCAGTAGTCGAACGGTTGCCGGCAGCATCCACAGCCACTAAAGGCAAAGAGGTGTCATCAAAATAGATCAAGTCTGGATTGAATTTCTTAATCATATCCATCGTGCGGTTGTAGAACTTGGCACTATATGCTTTTGAAGGAATGGAAGCCCCGCTTACCCAGTTCCATTGCGAATGGATTGTACCTGAATTATCCCAACCACTACTATGCG
>DATGXD010000165.1:0-1572 GCA_035299105.1 Paludibacter sp.
CTGGCCCCCGCTACACCAGTTATCCGCCTGCCACAAGTTTTACGCAGGATTTCCACTCTGACAACTTTATTCCCGCTCTGGTAAATTCCAACCTCAGCCAGCCCGGAAACATCTCGATCTACATACACATCCCTTTTTGCCCCCAGCTCTGCCACTTCTGTGGTTGCAACACACAGGAATTTGAAAGCGCATCCAAAGTGCGCCGTTATATCGACTGTGTGCTGAAAGAAATCGACACCGTGGCGCGGAACATCGACAAAAGCCGGAAAGTGAGCCAGGTCCATTGGGGCGGTGGCACACCAAACTCCATCAACTTCGATTATATCCAGGAAGTCATGGACAGGATTGGGACACATTTCGACTATACCGGAAAGCCGGAAATTGCCATCGAATGCAGCCCGGCCTATCTCCGGTTGGAAGACATCGACCGCCTGGCCGCCATTGGGTTCAACCGGGTTAGCCTGGGCATACAGGATTTCAGCGAGGAAGTGTTGAAGGCCATCAACCGCCGCCCTCCGAAATTACCGATTGCCCGGATAGTCGAACGTTTCCGTTCCAACAACTTCAAGGGAATCAACCTCGATTTGGTGTATGGCTTGCCTTTGCAAACACTGGAGAGCTTCAAGCAGAATGTTGAAAAAGCCATTGCCCTTTCGCCCGACCGGATAGTCACGTTTTCGTATGCCCATGTTCCATGGGTGAACCAAAACCAGACGAAAATGGACGAATCGACCATGGCAGGCCCCGACTTGAAGTTGCAGATGCTGCTGGCCGGGTTCGAAATGCTCACCGGCAGCGGTTACGAAGCCATCGGGATGGATCATTTTTCAAAACCTACCGACGATTTGGCCATTGCGAAGCATAATAAAAAGCTGCACCGGAATTTCCAGGGTTATTGCACCCGCGAAACTACCGGCCAGGTTTACGCATTCGGCAGTTCTGGAATTTCGCAATTGTGGGATACTTACGCCCAGAACAAGAAAAACTTGTACCACTACATGGAAGCCGTGGAAGCAACAGGGCTGGCTATCGACCGCGGGTACAGCTTGTCGAAAGAGGAAATCGTAATCCGCGAAGTGATAAACGAAGTGATGTGCAACGGCATGGTGGATTTTAATGAAATTGCCAGGAGGACAAATTGCCCGGCAGCTGAAGTCAGGAGCATAACGCGCTTCGACAACAGCAAACTGCAACCTTTTATTGCTGACGGACTGGCCGAGATTCGGGATGGAAATGTGTTTGTGAATGCAACCGGCATGTTTGTGGTCCGGAACATTGCCATGCTTTTCGACCCGAATTTGAAAAATTCAACTTCAAGATTCTCGAAAACAGTATGAAAAAAGCCGTCCTGCTGATCAACATGGGTTCCCCGCTTTCGAAAAAAGAAATGCGCGAGTTTCTGTTCAACATGTTCACCGACAAGGCCATACTCCCGCTACCAACGTTTCCACGCACCTTGTTGGCCCTGCTAATCAGTACTTTCCGCAGTAGCCGCTCGTGGAAAAAGTACGAACAGATCGGCGGTTCGAAGCTTAAATCCTCCATGGACAGCATTCGCGAACAATTGCAAGC
>DATGXD010000166.1:0-8517 GCA_035299105.1 Paludibacter sp.
CAGATTTAGCTTTATTTCACTATTATTCACTATTATTCGGGTATTTTTTTTACAGATATTAAAAAAAATATATATACTTTTGCAGCGTTGAAACAAGTTCTGCTTGTTCAAAAGATTTTCGTCCCCTTTACTAATTTGAGAGTTTTAAACCCCGCAGCAGTTGCCTTCCGGAAGGGAGTCAAACTGTTGTGTAAAAATTTACTGTACCTACATTATGAACCTAAATTACATGTTAAGAAAATCAAAATTACTCTTGGTTTTATTAGGAGTAGTTTACACCGGTAGTTGTTTGGCAGTTACTATTGTCAATTTCCCTTTGACAAGCAACAACCAACCAAGCGGATATTCTATCGGTAACGGAACCTGCAGGTTATTAGCCTCAACTACGACTGGAGGGCCATTGTCGTACGATATTAACAAAGGGATTTCCACAACAGGTTGGAATTCGGTTGGGCAATATTGGTATACCACGGCAATAAACGCTTCGGAATTTTACAGTTTATCGCTAACCGTACAGATGAATTCCGAAATTTCGGGAACAAATTACGGCCCGCGCGATTTCATGTTGCAGTATAGTATCAATGGTGGTAGCACCTGGGTCGACATACAGCAGCTACCACGGTTGACCACCACATTAACCTCGATGGGAACCATCAATTTGCCGGCCGCATGTAATTATGTATCAGACTTAAGGGTCAGGTTCAGGACTACTTCCACCAACAATGTCAATGGAGGCACCACCATTAAAAGCGCCGCCAAGTCTTTAATGAAAGGACTGGTTATTTCCGGCGAAGAGCTTACTCCCCCCACCACCCAGTCGTCCAATATCAGCGTTGTCGCCATGACCCCCACCACAATCAGCATCGACTGTAGTGTAGGAACCGGAATGAGGCGGTTGATTTACATAAACACGGTGAATTCTTTTGTCGACCCTACCAATGACTTCACGCCTTCGTATGTGAGCAGCGTGTATGCCACCACCACCCAACAATGCATTTACGATGGACCCGGTTCCGCTGTAATGGTCCAGGTACCTAGCGCACAAAACGTATATTACTTCAGGGTTTACGATTACAACATCGGAATAAACAAAAAGCGGTATCAAACCAAGGAAGATGTAGACAACCCCAAATACTGCAAACTCGAAAACATAATACTCCCCACCCTTACCGACATCAGGCTGACTACTGCCGTTGGAGGTGGAACAATTACCAGCCCCCCCTCGGGAACTATTACCGAACGCGGCGTGTATTGGAGCACAACCCCGGGGGTAAGCGTCTTTAGCCAGAAAGTGCTAGAAGGCGGAGCAGACGTGGGCACGTTCACCTGCCTAATGAACAACCTGCCACGAAGCACCGCGCAGATATACATGAAGGCGTTTGTGACCAACCTCTCAGGGACATCGCTGTCGGAAGAAATAAGTTTCTCCAACATCCCGGTGTTCACAGGTTCCGGAAATTGGGAAAACCCTTCGTTATGGAACGTGCTACAAGTTCCGGGAGAAGCAAACGCCCCTATCGGCTCCATTGAAGACAGCCCTGTCATAAGCGGGCAATGCGCGCTGAACACAAAAACATCCGTACTGGACTTGACAATCAACGCAGCCAAGGACTTGACCATTAGCCCTGCTGCATCGCTGACCATCGATGGAAAAATATACAACAATGCCGGCACTTCCGGCCTGCTGATAAAGTCATCATCGTCCCAAGCAAACGGGTCTATCATTTTCAATTATCCAGGCGACAACCAAACTGTTCCGGCAAGTGTCGAAATGTATTCTAAAGCATCAACCGCAAACAGCCAGAACCATTGGCAATATTTCGGCATTCCGGTAACATCTGCCCGGGTTGGGGACACATTTACCGAGCCGGGTGACCGTGTCCGGAAATACCACGAGGAAAACGTAGATCCCACTGGGAAAAACAACGGGTTATGGAGGCCATATGGCACAAGTTCATCCAAAATGGGTGCAGATGAAATCCTGGTTCCCGTAGCTGGTTACGAAGTCGTGCAGCCTTCTCCCAAAACATACACATTTGCCGGGAATTTAAATATCGGCGACATTACCCACGAGGTAGCTTACACGGCTGGCGCCGACTGGGCTGGACAAAACATCCTAAGCAATCCGTTTACTGCCGCAATCAACATTTCGCAACTCGACTATGGCACTGCCGAGCAAGCCGTATACATCTATAACACCGGTAGCTTGGTCGAGTGGACGGCAAAGGGCGGAAGCTCAACCCCCGGTTCAGCCCCCGGTACCTATTCAGTTTCAACTGCCGGTTTTGCCGGTATATTCGGGACACCTGCCCAGATTCCTTCCATGCAGGGATTCCTGATAAATACCACAAGCCCCACAACCCTGGGGATTCCGTACAGTTCCGCAATTCCAAACACGGTGAGACAAAGAACCAAAGCCATTTCAGAGCCGTTGCATGTGGCTACCATGATTGATGTAATCGGTACAAATTCATCCGACCGCATGTGGATATTCTCCGAACCGACATGTACACGAAGATTCGACAACGGGTTTGATGGAAGGAAGATACTGGCATCGGCACTTAACACGCAAATATTTGCCATGGAAGAAGATGACTACTACCAGATAGATGCCATTGGAGACATAAACGACACCTACCTTGGTTTCAAACCGGGTGCCGACACTTCGTACAAACTGGTGGTAAGCCATTTGAACCTCGACTCCAAATACTCGAAGCTATACCTGGTTGATTTGGTAGCCAACAAAATGGTCGATATTACCGCAGACGGCACCACTTACGATTTCACTGCCGAAAGTTCAACTTCTGTAACTCAACGTTTCAAAATAACCACGGCAACCGGTTTAACAACCGATGCAAAATCAGACATCACCTCGCAAGTCAAATTCATTAGCTCGAAAGGCAATGTCAATATGCTGAACTGCACAGACAAAGATGGACAAGCAGAACTTTACAATCCATCAGGCCTCCTTATCCGGAGCACCCAACTGAATGCAAATGCAAGTAGCAATTTTTCGGACTTAATGCCTGGAGTATACATCGTCAAAATTAAATACGGCAACGAAAGGTATTCAAAACGTTTAATCATCCAGTAAAACATTTAATATATGAAAAAGAAAGCTTTTCACATTACATTGTTTATCTTTTTTGCCGCCACCAGTTTGGTTCTTGCGCTAATACTGGCTCCCATGAGGTTGTATTATTCGGGAAATTCGAATTACCTGGACAAATTACAAACAATCACGGGTGTCGATTTGAATGGGAAAATAAAAAATTCGGGCGACATGGAAAAAACATACAGTACTATTTCCAGCAACCTGAATATTCCTGGTAAATCAGGAACAGAGAACACGCAACATTCTGCCAGCAATGATATTGAAGAAGCTCAAAACGCAACTGCTTTCCAAAAGCTTCCAATCCAGCAAGAAAGAACAGAAAAAATCACTATCATTTCTGACAAGGTGCTAGCCTCGGGCAAAAATGCCAGGCGTGTTTCCACGGGCGTACCTGCATCCATGCTATCGGGTTCGGGCAATGCTGAGACAAAAAAGACGCCGAGCATTAAAAGTGGCCTGACTCCAATAAGCTCTGACATTGCAACAACAAAATTATCAAACGGCAAGTCAAATATCGGAATGCCCCCACCCGAAGAAGGAGAAGGCACTCCACCACCAAATCTTCCGGTGGGCAATGGACTGCCTTTCCTCCTGGTCTCGCTATTCGTGTACGCAGGATACAAATTTCGGAAAATACTGAATTAATCTCATTGACATATAAACACTTGAGTTCACCAAGAGGCAGCCAACAGGCTGCCTCTTGGTGTTTCCAAACCAACCAACAACGGCAATCACAACATTAAATCTATTTATTAATCTGTAGTTTTCAGAATGGTAGTTTTTTTGTACTTTTGTAAATCGATTAAAATTAAATCCACATGCAACGAAATATGATCAAATCCACCATGCAAAGTGGACTTACCATTGGCTTCCTTTTGTCCCTCAAATTTTTACTTTCCACATCCAACAACCAATTTATCAGCCTATTAGCATTATGTGTATCTATCCTGGTTATCGTTGCACTTTACCAACTGACTGCACGTTCGAGGAAAAATGAATTTGGCGGCACAATGACCTACTGGCAAGCTTTCGGTTATGTTTTCCAGTCGTATTTCTTCGGGACCATTATTTCCTCGCTTGTCATTCTGACCTACATGAGTTTAAACCCCGCATACCTGGAAATGCTATTGGACACAACCCTGAAAATGTATGACAGGATAAAACTCCCATTGGACCCCAGCACCTACGACACAGCAAAGACATTCTACAAACCGGCGCCTTACGCATTAATAGTCCTATTTTCAAGTACGCTGGTAGGGACATTTTGGGCTCTCATACTGGCTACTTTCCTGAAAAAGGAGAAAAGTATTTTTGAAGAATAAGCATATCACATTACCCAACCTCTAATTTACCGAAAACACGTTTCTTATGGATATATCAGTAGTTGTTCCTTTGTATAACGAGGCAGAATCACTTCCCAAGCTGCACGAATGGATAGTGAAAGTGATGAGTGAAAATAAGTTTTCCTACGAAATTATTTTCATTAACGATGGCAGCACCGACAATTCGTGGGAAGTCATAAGCACACTGCAAATGCAATCGGAGCACGTGAGGGGAATCAAGTTCCGGCACAACTACGGGAAATCGCCGGCCTTGTATTGCGGGTTCAAGGCGGCAAAGGGCGATGTGGTGATTACCATGGATGCAGACTTGCAGGATAGCCCGGATGAAATCCCCGGACTTTATTCAATGATTAAAAACGACAATTACGATTTGGTCTCGGGCTGGAAGAAAAAAAGGTACGATTCGAAATTAACAAAAAATATCCCTTCGAAAATTTACAACGCCACCGCCCGCAAAGTCTCCGGTTTGAAACTGCACGACATGAACTGCGGCTTGAAGGCCTACCGGCACGAAGTGGTGAAAAACATCGAAGTGTTTGGCGAAATGCACAGGTACATACCTTTTTTAGCAAAAAATGCCGGGTTCACCAATATCGGTGAAAAGGTGGTTGAACACCGCAAACGCCAATTTGGCGAAACGAAGTTCGGCCTGAACCGGTTTGTGAACGGCTACCTGGACTTAATGACTTTGTGGTTCCTTTTTAAATTCGGGAAAAAGCCCATGCACTTCTTCGGATTATATGGAAGCATCATGTTCATCCTTGGATTCATGGCTGTGGTGGCACTTGGGTCGAACAAGCTTATTGCCCTGCTTTCGCACGTGAAAGCCCCACTCGTAACCGACAGTCCTTACTTTTTCCTGGCAATACTGGCAATGATACTTGGAACGCAATTGTTTTTAGCCGGGTTTGTGGCGGAAATCGTGACACGGAATTCAACCGAGCGAAACAATTACCAGATTGAAACTGAAATTTAAGATGAATAATTGAAACCTTGCCAACTTGCCAAAGGGCTGCTTGACACCCCTGCAACCCATTGACATTCTGCTTCACAAAGCGGCAAGTTAAAATAAATCCAAGAAAAGCTCTCGAGGAAATGGATTATGCAGATATTATAAAACTGGTTTTGCCTGCGCTGTTAGTCATGCTAACAGCATACCTGTTGCTGAACAAATTGCTTCGGAATGAAGAAAGGAGGCAAAATTTCGAACTTCGGAAAAACAGCCAGCCGGTAGTTACACCCGTCAGGCTACGCGCCTACGAAAGGTTGACACTGGTGCTTGAACGGACAATGCCGTCCACACTCATCCTGCATGTGGCCAAGCCGGCAATGACAAACATGGAACTCCAGACCGAATTGCTTGCCACCATACGCCAGGAATTCGGGCATAATTTATCGCAGCAGATTTACGTTAGCAACGAAGTATGGAGCCTTGTCCGCAGCACACAGGAAAGCCTGCTCCGACTTGTCAACACTTGTGCCGCGCAGTGTAAACCCAACGAGTCCGCTTCGGCCCTTGCCGAACTGATAATCAAGGTATACGGTTCAAGCGACCGTACTCCCGGCGAATTGGCCTTGGAAAAATTGAAAAACGAGGTGCGTACATTCTTTCAATAAAAAAATGAAGAAAGCCATACACATACTGCTAATCATTTGCTTATACCTGTTTATTTCCTGCACCTACGATGAAGAATGCCGGAAAAACAGGTACGTTGAGATGAACGTGAAATTTTACAAGGTGACATACAACGAGGTAACCAAACAATACACCACTGCTCCCTTGACTGTCGACAGCCTCACTGTACGAGGCCTGCGAATTGACCCAAACACGGGCAGCGAAACCCTGGTCGACTCTGTTTTATACAACAACAAGACAACAAACACCATCAGCCTGCCTTTAAGCAAATTTGACAACGAATCGGCATTTGTTTTAAGTTTCAAGAAGACCATAGACACGATACGCATTTTCCACACAAACAACGAACAGTATTTGTCGTTGGAATGCGGTTGCATCACCGTGCATAGCATCGACACCGTTTTAATGACCAGGCATTTCCTGGATTCTGCCAAAATAAATGTTCATAATGTCAACACAACAAATGCGGAGCATTTACGCCTATATAATTAGTCTACTGTTATCCACAGGCATTATCCAAGCCCAGGTGAACCAGAAGCCCGAACCCGCGCGGACTCCGTTTTTCAATGGCTTCACGATTCATGGCGATGTCGCATCGCTTGCCATGCCATTGGTTACAAATGGCGTGAACTACGGCGCCGAAGGCGGAATACAGGTGGATATTAAACAAAAACTTTACCCGGTTTTCGAGATGGGTTTCGAAGGCGCAGACAAAACAACAGCCGACAACGTCCGTTTCACCGATTATGGGGTTTACACTAGATTCGGGGTGGATTTCAATATCGCTAAAAAAGGAAAAGATTCCAAGCCGACCAACAATCTTTTTTTGGCCGGGGCAAGGCTGGGTATTTCCAACTCCATGTACAATATCCGCAACATAACCATACAAGACGATTACTGGGGAGGTACTAAAACACTGAATTACCTCAACAACCCGGATACCAAAGTATGGTTTGAAATTGTGGCCGGCATAAGGGTGGAAATTATAAAAAACATATATATGGGCTGGAATGTCCGGAACAAGCACATGCTGAAACAAGACAAGGAAGGTGACGTTTCGGCCTGGCATGTGCCTGGCTTCGGCAAAAACGGTGCAACAGCCTGGGGTTTCAATTATGTGGTTGGATATCATTTCAACACCATAAAGCCCCAAAAAAGCAAAAAAAACAACAATCTAAACAAATAATCCAAACTATAAATACCAACAAATGAATTCATTACAAGTTTTAAACCGTGCAGCGGACAACATCCGGATTTTATCTGCTGCCGCAGTAGAAAAAGCAAAATCAGGCCATCCGGGAGGAGCCATGGGTGGTGCTGATTTCATCAATGTCCTTTACTCCGAGTTTTTGGAATACGACCCCAAAAACCCCACATGGGAAGGCCGCGACCGCATGTTCCTCGACCCGGGCCACATGTCGCCCATGTTGTATTCAGTATTAGCTTGCACGGGGAAATTTTCGATGGAAGAATTGGCACAATTCCGCCAATGGGAAAGCCCTACCCCAGGCCACCCCGAAGTAGACATCATGCGTGGCATTGAAAACACATCGGGTCCCCTCGGACAAGGGCATACTTTTGCTGTAGGGGCTGCCATTGCCGCCAAGTTCCTGAAAGCCCGCTTTGGCGAAGTAATGAACCAAACTATCTATGCATACATCTCTGACGGCGGTGTCCAGGAAGAAATTTCGCAAGGTGCCGGACGTATTGCAGGCCACCTGGGGTTGGACAACCTGGTTATGTTCTACGACTCGAACGACATCCAGCTTTCAACTGAAACAAAGGCAGTTACCAGCGAAAATGTAGCCCAGAAATACTTGGCATGGGGCTGGAAAGTAATTGAAATCAATGGGAGCGATGTGGAGCAGATCCGTGCTGCCTTGACCGAAGCCAAAGCCGAAAAAGCCAAACCGACCCTGATTATCGGTAAAACCATCATGGGCAAAGGCGCACGCAAAGCCGATGGCTCAAGTTTCGAACACCAATGCGCTACCCACGGCATGCCACTGAGCGAGTGCGGCGCTTCGTTCGACGAAAGTATCAAGGTACTGGGTGGCGACCCTCAGAACCCATTCGTCCTGTTCGAAGAAACAAAAGCATTGTATGCCAAACGTGCCGAGGAATTGGCTGCCATTGCCGCTGCAAAACAAGCTGCAAAAGCCGAATGGGCAAAAGCAAACCCCGAACTGGCTGCCAAACTCGACTTCTTCTTTTCGGGAAAAACAAACATGAACTGGGATGCCGTGGTACAAAAACCAGGTCAGGCCACACGTGCTGCATCGGCAACCGTACTGGCCGAATTGGCTAAGCAGGTTGAAAACATGGTGGTGGCAAGCGCCGACTTGTCGAACTCCGACAAAACCGACGGTTTCTTGAAAAACACCAAGGCATTTACAAAGGGCGACTTCTCGGGTGCATTCCTC
>DATGXD010000167.1:0-5196 GCA_035299105.1 Paludibacter sp.
CAATGGAAGAAAATACACTCCGCCTATTCTCTCAAACGGAGATACTCTAAAGCAATTGCTTGCACGGAGCAGGTATCTGCTCTTCAAGAAACCAACGGCATGGACACCATCCCAGAAAACAAGGGCAGAGATTCTTTTTGAGCTCTATCCTGATTTAAAGAAAGCATATCACTTCTCTTTGCAATTGGGAGCTATCTTTCATCAAACGAAAGACAAGGGGGTAGCATTTACCAAACTGGCACAATGGTACGATAGGGTTGACAATTCGGGTATTCTGGCTTTTGGATCTATAAGCAGAACCATTCAATCACATTATCTGACCATTCTCAATTATTTTGACCATAGAAGTACGAATGCTTCTGCTGAGTCTTTCAATGCGAAAATTAAATCTTTCAGATCTTCTTTCAGGGGAGTCAGAGACGTAAACTTCTTTCTGTTCAGACTGACTAAGATTTATGCTTGATATTGAAAAAACACAACTTTTCCGATTGATCCATAAATTTACCGGTGCGAACTTTTGCGTTCATGTCGATATTGGCAAAAGATTACTTCTTTAGTTTTTGGCGGCTCCCAATGCCTAATTTCCGACAATGAATTTTATTTAAGAATATATGATGATTTCGCAGAGGGAGTTACAAAAATGCAGCTCTTTTTTGTACGACTTGTACCCAACAAAAAAACCAGCACCCCGATTTCCAGAAAAGGGTGCTGGGTAATTTACGGTGGGACTGGGTTGGCAGCCCTACCTTAGGTCGATGGTTATGGTTGAACTGTCAGTTTGGACACTGTCCGCTGTGACCACGTTCCCGCCTCTATTTTCAGTTGCTCCACCAATTCCAACCGCCCTTTTTAACGCCAAAGTACCAACAATCATGCACAACACCACGGCTGCAAAAAACCCGAGAAGTAATTTATTGCTTGTTTTCATATCTTCGAAATTAATATTTGGATACCGGTGTGAATAATTGAGTTTGCGTAGTCCGAGAGCTTATCCTCGCCATTCCCTGCCCGAACCGTATCTGCCTCCAGGCGGTCCTGGTCGTATTGGATAGCCATTTCACGAAAAGAACCCACGACATTATTTTTAACGTTCGTGTTTTGAAAAACTCCAATACCCACTATGATTGCCACTCCAATGGCTTTTGGTATTCTTTGTAATGGTTTCATTTGAAAATAGGTTTACTGATTTTTTTTAATATATTGATTGTAGCAGTTCTTCAAATCATCGAAACTCATGCCCAACAAAGTCATGTTCTTGAAAAGAACCGGCAGTTCATGCTCTGTAAACTGGCTCCGGCGGTAACTGACTATTTTTTCTTTTGCCTGGCTTGCCACGAAATAACCTACCCCTCGCTTATTGAAAATGATTTCGTTGTTTTGCAAAAATTCAAAAGTACGCATCACGGTATTGGGATTAACCTGCAAATCGACCCCCAATTCCCTCACAGACGGTATGCGGTCGCCTTCGCTCCAGCGTCCCAGCAACACCTGTTCACAGACATAATCGCCTATCTGCAAGTAGATGGCTTGTGTTTCCTTGAATTCCATATTATTAAATTTGCTTTTCGGTTAACCTGAAATAAGTCACCACCCAGAAAAACGGGATAAGCCCGTATTTGAAGATTTCCCCCGTGATTTCAATCCAGTTGAAAAAATCCGAGCTGTCCGCCAGCGAGACACCCGCCATATGGCTGTCGAAATGGAAAGTGCCAAAAGTTATTTTCAGCAAGGACAGTTCAATCAGGGTCAGCACGAAGCCCAGGCCAAACAGGGTTAAGAATGTCTTCCCGATGGCGTTTCCTTTAAAATAAACCGACCCAAGCATAAAGACCGACTGGATGCTGGCAAACGTAATGAAGGTGTCGAACAAGCCGGTAGCGGTGTTTTTAACCAGGAAACCATGGTAATAATTCTCATGCACAGCCCGGAACAACTCAAACTGAACCGGGTTACTTGTGCCAAAAAGCATGTTTCCAATTCCCGTACCAACGATTGTCCCGATAGTGTAGGAGATTAAAATCATCCCAAAATAATAGAACGTGTTCAATAATATAGCGGTAACCACTTTTTCCAAATGCGTGGCCGGTATCATCAGGTAATGCATTCCACCCGGCGTGAAATTGAAAAATTTGAACGAGCGGGCTGCAAAAACAAAGCCCGATACAAACAAAAACATTTGAACTGAAATAGAAGCCCCAGTCGTTCCACCCAAATGCATCAGAGCGAAAACCACTGTGACGATTCCCCAAAACGTAAGTTCACGTTGCTTGTTTTCAATAAAATAGCGTTTCAGCAGCAAGCCCAAACGATTGATATCCAATATACTTGTATTCATACCCTTGCTATTAAAAATGTTTCAAAATATTATTTTTCTGCACCAGGATGGCATTGAAAAGAAGTTCAATATCCAGCTTACTGTCTTCACCGCTTGTGTTTTCGCAAACCTGGAAAAGCCCGCGCAGGGAATCCTCGCTATAGATTACCTTGCCATCGCTTTCACCATGGCCGGCCACCCTGAAAAGCAATTTTTGGGTAATTTTCTCAATCGGCTGGTTGAACACAATTTCGTGCTTGTCCATCACTATAATGCTGTCAATCAGGCTATCCAAGTCATGGACCTGATGCGTTGAAATTATCAGGCAACGGTTTTCATCGATTGCCGAAGCCACCATGCGGCGGAATTGCCCTTTCGAGGGAATATCCAACCCGTTTGTAGGTTCGTCCATCAGGAGCAGCTTAGTGTTGGTTGCCAAGCCAAATGCAATAAACACTTTCTTTTTTTGCCCATGCGAAAGTTTGTTCAACATCGATTTCTTGTCTTCGATGTCAAATTCGGCGAGGTAACCGTCGAATTGCCCGGCATTGAAGTTTTGATAAAAAGGCGCATACACCCTTTCAAAATCCCCGATGCTCAACACGAGCTGAGGCAATTCTTCGGGCAAGAAGAATATTTCCCGCAACATTTCGGGGTAACGGCGGGCTGGGTCGAATCCCAAGGTATCGATAGAACCCGAGGCCGGGAAATCGAGGCCGGCAATAAGTTTCAGCAAGGTGCTTTTCCCCTCGCCGTTTTTTCCAAGCAAGCCGTGTATACGGCCATCCCCGAGCCGAAGACTCAAGTCCGAAAGCAATTTCGAGTTCCTGCTGTAACTGAATGTTACATTTTGTACATTAACCATGGCTAATAGTTTTTGTGTTGGTTTGAATTAGTGTATTAGTATTATAGTACACTGCAAAAGTACAGCAATATTTTATCCAACATACATATGTTTAGTTAATATTTGCTAAAATAACAGATATGGCGGAAAAAAGCACCCATTATACAGGTTAAAAAGTTTCGCCCCCCCAAAAAAAAAATCCAAACCCCCCGTAAAAGAGTTTTGGATTTCAATCCCATGTATTCGGACAATCTCCGCCTAAAGACAAATAAAATCAATGCCCGAGAACCAGCTTTTTTACCGCCGAAGTTTCTTTATTGTTCAACTTCAACAAATACACACCTGCCGGAATAGCCGAAACATCCAGTTCCATATCGGTTGTGTTTTGTATATTCCTTGCAAGGACAAGCTTCCCTTCCAAGGTGAGGATTGAAAGTTCGGACAAGCCACCCCCGCCAACACCGGCATAATTCACATGCAACACATCACTGGCCGGAACGGGCCAACACATCAAGCTGTTGTTGTAGTCCACAGTCGGTGCTTTCGAAATAATCCCCGCCACCACGGCCACCTCGTTGGCCGACAAGGCATAGTTGTATACCCTGAAATCATCTATGCAGCCATTGAAGAGCGGATCGGAAAACTGGCTTCGGCCTATGTAGTTCAACACGGGCTTAAAATCGTTGGGGCTAATGGTGATTGCGCTTGACTCAGCAACCTGAACTCCATTTACATACAACCGGCCACCGGTTGAATTAATGGTCAATGCCACATGGGTCCATGTCCTGTATGGCATCCCGGTTGTATTCAGCACTTGTTCCGAACCGCCGTTTTTAATGGCAAAACGCATTTGACCGTTATTTGTCCTCGGAGTGAGGAACATGTACTGGTTCTGGTCGTTGCCGAAATCGAAAACACGCTGCCAGGCCGAAACCCCGTTCAAGTAAACCCAAGCCGCAATGGTTGTCTCCCCGTGGTTGGCAATGGTTGCGGGCAATTGGACAAAGGCATTGGAACCATTCAGCGAAATAGCTTTTGCTCCTGCCTTTCCGGCAATGTATGTTGCTCCACCATACATTGCGGCGTGGTTGTAATTCCGGGTACTGTCAAGCGCGTTGCCTTCGAACTTGTATTGGGCCACCAAATCCTTTTCGCCAGTCACCATTGCCGAAACCTGCGCCGAATACTCGGAGCGGTTCAACGTTTTATCCACGGCTTTAACGGCATAATAATACTGGGTGTTTTTTGCGGCAGTATTATCCACAAAAGTGGTGGTCGCCACATTGCGTCCAATCGTAGAGTATGGTCCCGAGGCCGATTCGGCACGGAAAACCGTATAACCTGCAACATCTGTTTCCGGGCTTGCATCCCATGCCAGGCTGACAGACACGGCGTTGGGCAACGCAACCAGGTTGGCCGGAGCCGAAGGTGCAACAAATTCGACCGGAGCATCAATGGGAATGAGCCTCCACTGCTGGCTGTTAGCCCCGCTTTTATCTTTCTGGACTATATACGCCACCCCCGTGCTTGAATTCTGCACATCGAGGCATTTGGCCGAATACCGGCTGCGGATGTAAAACCAGCCATCGCCGGCATAATCGAAATACCATTGCTGGATAGAGGCCTTGGAATAATCCCACGTATCTATGAGGGCATTGTTTTCCAACGACCAGTTAAGCACATCCAGCGACTTGCCGCTATGCACCGCCTGGATTGTAAAATAGCTGAAATCGCCACCCACCCGCGAATCAACCGGCGCTATGTTCCATTGCTGGTAACTTTGGGTATTTGCGGTGTTCTGGCGGATATATGCGCCATTGTCGACCGACCCGCCAACAACCTCGACCACCTTCTTGCTGTTCCGGTTCACAATCTTGTATTTTCCATTGACAACAGGCTGTATATCGTCGCCCCAAGTGACATTAACCACCTGCTCGGCAATAGTTTGCCCGGTCTGGTATCCGGTTCCACCAGGCAAAACCATGGTATATTCGCGCTGGGGGCCATAACCATCATAATACACATCGCGGTCTTTAGA
>DATGXD010000168.1:0-21942 GCA_035299105.1 Paludibacter sp.
CAATGGAAGAAAATACACTCCGCCTATTCTCTCAAACGGAGATACTCTAAAGCAATTGCTTGCACGGAGCAGGTATCTGCTCTTCAAGAAACCAACGGCATGGACACCATCCCAGAAAACAAGGGCAGAGATTCTTTTTGAACTCTATCCTGATTTAAAGAAAGCATATCACTTCTCTTTGCAATTGGGAGCTATCTTTCATCAAACGAAAGACAAGGGGGTAGCATTTACCAAACTGGCACAATGGTACGACAGGGTTGACAATTCGGGTATTCTGGCTTTTGGATCTATAAGCAGAACCATTCAATCACATTACCTGACCATTCTCAATTATTTTGACCATAGAAGTACGAATGCTTCTGCTGAGTCTTTCAATGCGAAAATTAAATCCTTCAGATCTTCTTTCAGGGGAGTCAGAGACGTAAACTTCTTTCTGTTCAGACTGACTAAGATTTATGCTTGATATTGAAAAAACACAACTTTTCCGATTGATCCAACTTTTCCGATTGATCCCCATTGAGGCCTTTTTAAGTTGGTTTGTTGGAAAATAAAAAAAGCCAAACCGTTGTTTTGTAACGATTTGGCTTTTCGGATTGCTCTCCCTCTTGGACTTGAACCAAGGACCCTCTGATTAACAGTCAGATGCTCTAACCGACTGAGCTAAGGAAGAATTTTGTGCCGCATTTTTTTTCTCAAATGCGTTGCAAAAGTAATGCGTTTTATTGAAATATGCAATATCTTTGCACAAAAAATAAGGATAAATTCATGAAAAAAATTTTAGGAATGGGTAATGCCCTGACTGACATCTTGTTGCAAATCGACAATGATGAGCTTTTAGGCTCGCTAAACCTGTTGAAGGGCGGTATGCAGCTTATCGATACGGAAAGGTCGGTCGAAATCAGTGAGGCGGTAAGTCGTTTCTCGAAGGTGATGGCTACGGGTGGCTCGGCTTCGAATACGATTAATGGCATTACGCGGCTTGGATTGCAGGCTGGTTTTGTTGGGAAAGTGGGAAGCGATGAAATTGGTTCATTCTTTAGTAAAGATTCTGAATCGAATGGCGTGGTGCCGCATTTGCTGTTCAGCGAAACTCCCTCGGGAAGGTGTACCGTGCTGGTGTCACCCGACAGCGAGCGGACTTTGTGTACTTATCTGGGTGCTGCCTGCGAATTGGAAGCCTCCGACTTGCACGATGGAATGTTCAGCGGTTACGATATTTTCCATATAGAGGGTTACCTGGTGCAAAACCATGAGTTGATCCGCACGGCAGTCAGGTTGGCGAAACAGGCTGGTTTGAAGGTTTCTATCGACTTGGCAAGCTACAATGTGGTGGAGGCGAACCTTGAATTCCTGAATGAAATTATTGAAGAATATGTCGATGTTGTGTTTGCCAATGAAGACGAGGCACGTGCTTTCACGGGTTTCGAAGCCGAGGAGGCTTTGCATGCGATTGCCGAAAAATGCAGCATTGCCGTTGTGAAAGTCGGGAAAGAGGGTTCGTTTATTAAAAACGGAGGCGAGGTGGTGAAGGTTGATGCACAGAAGTCCAATTGTATCGACACCACGGGAGCTGGCGATTTGTATGCGGCCGGGTTCCTGTTCGGACTGGCAAACAACTACCCGCTCGAAACCTGCGGAAATATCGGGTCGGTTGTTTCGGGTAATGTGGTGGAAGTGTTGGGGGCTAAAATGACCGATGAGACCTGGAATTCCATCCAGGGGAAAATACGGGCAATGGTTAATTGAGCCTCCAGTTGCTTTATAATAAATTGTTTGTCGGTAAAAATCAATTTTATTGCCCTTTAGGTTTGTTTCCTGGCGAAGGACGGAGGGGTTAGGAGGTTTATGGAAGCGAAAAGAAATTACCTGTTTATGCCTTACCAATGGCTGGTTGTATTTCCTATTTTGCTGGTTGTCACCGTATTGGTGGCTTTGTCCACTATTGTCTTGTCGCCTTTGCTGCCCGACAGCCCGGTGTCCTATTATCCCGCCCGGTGGTGGGGCCGGGTGTTCTGCCGCTTGCTTTTTGTCAGGGTCCGTTTGGTGGGAATCGAAAAGCTTGACCCGGGCCAATCCTATGTTTTCGTGTTGAACCATCAAGGCGTGTTCGACATTTTTGCAGTTTACGGCTGGTTGCCCCATATTTTCAAATGGATGATGAAAGCCGAATTGCGGAGAATCCCGTTTGTGGGGAAAGCCTGCGAATCGGCCGGGCATATTTTTATCGACCGTTCGAATCCGATTGCAGCCCGCTGCAGCATTGAAAAAGCCGAAGCCAGTCTTCGGAATGGTGTTTCGCTGGTGGTATTCCCCGAAGGCAGCCGCACCCGCACGGGCGAAATGGCCCAGTTCAAGCGCGGCGCCTTCCGCATAGCCACCGATTTGTCGTTGCCTGTCGTGCCGGTAACCATACGGGGCAGTTACGACCGTATGCCGAGGAATACCCTAAATGTAACACCCGGCACAATCCAACTGCTTGTTCATGAGCCGATTGTTTTCGATAATCCCAGCTCGGGCAATCCGGTGGATTTAATCCAATCTACCTGGGAAGTTATTCATTCCGCATTGTGAGTGCCTCCAATCCCTGTTTGTTTTCCTTCCCGTTTCTTTTATTGTCTTAAGTTTGAGTTGGATGAGTTTGCATATGTAAATTTAGTTTATTTAATTTGCATTGGAAATTTACTAAATAATATTCCCGGAGCTGTTTTCTCCTAGCTATATCAATCACGCAAACACGAAACTTTTTATTATCCCGACGATGTGGAAGTAACCGTCCAGTTTAAGGTGGAGTCGTTGGATGATGGAGGAGCGACCGATATTGACGGGGAAAATTTCATTTTTCCGCTTCCGTCTGGCCAGTTGTTTTTGATTACAAACTCAACAAAGGGGCTTGTTACACGGTTTTCAATAATGCGTATACTTTTATCCCGATAACCGGGGCAGGGTGGCGGGAATTAAAAGCTCAAGGTTTAAATTAAAGATTACTATAAGATCTTTAAAATCAATGATTTTTTTATCTGGAATAAATTTTGTCGTTTTGCGTCGTGTTTCCATTGTATAAACATATTGCATGGCTTATGTGTTACAGCTGTAAAACAAAAGCACTATGTTCAAACTACTGCTCAAAATGGTAAATGTACTTAAGTCCGGATTTAAAACCCTGTCAGAAGCATCGCGCGGAGCATACAATCAGCGTACCAACGAAGTAAATGATTTGCGCGAAGAAATGCCTGGAACCAACGCAAGTGTACAAAATGACAAAAAGAACTTAAAATCCGACCCTAAAAAAATTGGTAATGACATGCGTCGTTCGGCAAATAAAATGGTTTTGAATAATGGCTAAGCAGGAACTTAAAACAGGCAAACGCAAGTTCTTAATCTATAGCAATAAAGACATTATAGGAACAATATTTGGAGGTGTTTCGATAATTACAGCCGCATCGATGTTTATATCGATGTTTATTAATAAACAAGATATAAAAAAAAGATACTAAGTGATTTGATTTAAATGGAGTAGTAAAAAAGGGGAGCAATTACGCTCCCCTTTTTTTTATTTGGTTCTTATCAATACAATTCTATGGTTAATAAATACTAATGTATGTTTATTGGGTGTAATACAATGTATTGGTAAACAGTTGTATAGTTGGGTAGGGGAAAAATATTTCAAAAAATATAGTACTATGCAATACAAGGTACTGTAAAATCATATATATTTGCAACGGGAATAGTGGGAAAAATGGAAAACCCGGTTGGCTGGTTCACGAAGTTCATTGGGTTTATAAGGTTCATGGGTTTCGACTTAATCTCCCGTTCGCTTGTCTGCTCGTTCACTTGGATAATTAAATTGTAAATACAAAAAAGATGCTTACACTCAAAAACATTCACAAAACCTACGACATGGGGCAGGCTTCACTGCATGTGTTGAAGGGGATTGATTTGCATATTGCACAGGGTGATTATGTTTCCATCATGGGGGCTTCGGGTTCGGGAAAGTCCACGTTGCTGAATATACTTGGTATTCTGGATAATTACGACACGGGCGATTACCACCTGAACAACATGCTGATCAAGGATTTGTCGGAAAAGCAGGCGGCCTTGTACCGCAACGAGATGATTGGTTTTGTATTCCAGTCGTTCAACCTGATTAATTTCAAAAATGCCTTGGAGAATGTGGCTTTGCCGCTGTATTACAAGAATGTAAGCCGGAAGCGGAGGAATATCATTGCCATGGAATACCTCGACCAAATGGGGTTGAAAGACTGGGCTTACCACATGCCCAACGAAATGTCGGGGGGACAGAAGCAGCGCGTGGCCATTGCCCGTGCCATCATATCGAAGCCTAAAATTCTTCTGGCCGACGAGCCAACAGGAGCATTGGACAGTGTAACAACGGTTGAGATGATGAAGGTGCTTGGCGAACTAAATGCCAACGGGCTGACTACCATCATTGTGACCCACGAACGTTCGGTAGCCGACGAAACCCGGTCGATTATCCATATAAAGGATGGGTTGATTGAAGCGATAGAGAATACCCCTAACCCGTCCCTCCTTCGCCAGGAAATAAGCCTAAAGGGGAACTAGGTTACCTTTGCCGCCTAAAATGGCATGAACGAATGATGCGCTTTAGTGTAAACAATATTTAAAATATACAGTTATGGGAATCATTGCATTGTCAATCGTTATTCTGTTGCCGGTATTGTTCTTCCTTTTATTGCCGGTGATAGCTCTTGTCGATATTTTGAGAAGCAAATTTCCGGGGAATGACAACATCCTGCTGGCTTTGCTGGTGGTGTTTGTTCCATTTGGGGCTGTTGTCTATTTTGTTTTGGCTTCATCAAGGAAATTAAGGAATTGACACGTGGAACCTGTTCGGGTTTTCAATTAAAAAAATAAAACATGTTCACAATAAACACTTTGCAGGAAATAATCGCCAGTTTGAAGCATAACAAATTGCGCACTGTCCTCACCGGGTTGTCCGTTTCGTGGGGGATATTTATCCTGATAGTTTTGCTGGGGGCTGGCAACGGCCTGAAAAATGGTGTTACCTCCAATTTCAGCCAGCGTGCCACCAATACGGTGCAAATTTTTGCCGGAACGTCGTCGCTTCCATACCAGGGCCTGAAAAGCGGTAGGTCGCTTGATTTTTCGGACCGGCAAGTTGCCGATATCCAGAACCGCTTGCCCGAGTCGGACGAACAATCGGGTTTGATTGAGAAAAACCAAACAATCACGTACGGCGGCGAGTACGGCACTTATGATGTGAAAGGTGTGGACCCTAGCTTGAAGGATGTGTTCAACCTGAAATTTGAACCGGATGGCGGGCGGTTTATCAATACGCTTGACTTGAAATCGAACAAGAAAGTGGTGGTGCTGGATAAAAAAATTGCAGAAGCACTTTTTAAAGGCAAGCCGGCTATTGGGCAATACGTGAAAATCGGGAATGTGATGTTCCAGGTGGTGGGGATCAATTCGAAGAAGGAGCGTTGGGGCAATGGTTCGGTTTACATTCCGTTCACCACGGCGCAATATATTTTCAACCCCGACATGAAGTTCCGCACCATTGCCATGCGGGTAAACGGCCTGGAAACCACCGCCGAAAACGAGGATTTCACCAACAGGTTGAAGAAAACCATGTCGAACAGCCTGCGTTTCGACCCGGAAGACACGAAAGCGTTGTGGATATGGAATTCGCAGAGGGAATATGTTGAAACCATGAAAATTTTCGGCGGTATAACCATTTTCGTATCCGTCATTGGTATTTTTACACTGATAGCGGGTATAGTGGGGGTAAGCAACATCATGCTGGTGTCGGTGAAGGAACGTACCCGCGAAATCGGTATCCGGAAAGCCATTGGGGCGCCGCCGGCTTCTATTTTGCGGTCCATTATTATTGAATCGATTCTGATTACCACGCTTTTCGGGTACATTGGCATGATGATGGGAATTGGCCTTACCGAAACCGTGAACTATATCATGGAAAAGTCGGCGGCCGGTGCATCGGATGGAATGACAGTGTTTAAAAACCCGACCGTGGAGCTGTCGTATGTGCTGGTTTCCACGGGTATACTGATTGTTTCGGGGGTGATAGCCGGTTATTTGCCTGCACGGCGCGCGGTAAGGGTTAAGCCGATTGAAGCAATGAGGGAAGAATGAGAGGCCTCCTAATCCCCCGCCCCCTTCCTCCTTTGCCGGGAAATGAACCCGGAGGGGGTAAGAATACTGTTATTGGTTGTTAAAACAAGATATTTGATGTTGTATGAAAAGAGAAAAAAATATACCAGGCGATGGCAACTTTAGCTCCCCTTCCGGGGGTGGGGGGGCGCGCCTTCAGGGATTCGGGGCTATCTTCGACCTCGACCGTTGGCAGGAAATATGGCTGACCATTACGCACAACAAGTTGAGGAGCGTGTTGACTGCTTTCGGGGTTTTCTGGGGGATGTTCATGCTTGTGGTCATGGTTGGGGCCGGTGTGGCTTTGCAGCGGGGGATGAGTTCCCAAATCGAAGGTTTTGCCACAAACTCCTGCTTCGTGTGGGCCGAAAACACCTCCGAACCTTACAAGGGACTCCGGAAAGACCGGCATTGGAATATGGAAAATGCCGATATCCAGCTGCTTGTCAATAAAGTGCCTGAAATTCAATACCTGGCGCCGGTGCTTTTCGGTGGGGGGACCGGGACAAACAATGTTTCGCGGAATGAAAAGTCCGGAAGCTTCGGCATTAAAGGCAATTTCCCGTCGTATAATATGATTGATGAAAGCAAAATGATTTACGGGCGCTACATTAACGATATAGACGTGGCGGAGAAACGGAAGGTGTGCGTGATTGGCGAGCGGGTTTTCGAAGTCCTTTTCCCGGATAAGGAAAACCCCCTTGGTAAGAATATCCAGGTGAACGGCATTTATTTCCAGGTGGTGGGTGTGGCCCGGCATACTTCCGATATTAATATAGGCGGGAACACGCAGGAAACGGTGATTTTGCCGTTCAGCACAATGCAACAGGCATTTAACCAGGGGAATGTTGTCCATTTCATGGCGGTGACAGCCAAGCCCGGGATAAAGGTAAAAGTGATAGAAGATAAAATCCACGCGGCTCTAAAGGAAGCGCACGACATTTCGCCTGATGATAAGAAGGCGGTTGGCGGTTTCAATATCGAGGACCAGTTCAACATGTTCCTGTACCTTGGGATTGGCATTGCCGCGTTGATTTGGGTAGTTGGGCTGGGGACTTTGTTTGCCGGGGCTGTGGGTGTGAGCAATATCATGCTGGTAACGGTGCGCGAGCGGACCAAGGAAATCGGTATCAGGCGGGCATTGGGGGCAACCCCCCGCAACATTATCACCCAGATACTGACCGAAAGCGTTGTGTTGACACTGATTGCCGGAGTGACTGGCCTGATGTTCGGGGTGGGCCTGCTGTCGGTGGTTGGAATGGCCCTGAGTCATGGCGACCAGTTTTTCAAGGATCCCCAAATCAGTTTTTCGGTGGCTTTGGCAGCATTGTTTGTCTTGCTGGTAATAGGCGTGCTGGCCGGATTTATACCAGCCAACCGGGCAATGAACATCAAGCCGATAGAGGCAATCCGGGAGGAATGAACAAGCTTCCTGAAGTCCGGAGGTAAACCCGGGGGATGGAATATTAGTACTGGTTATTATAAACAAGGCATTTGAATATTATAAATAGAGAAAAGAAAATACAAGGCGATGGTAACTCAAATTCCCCTTTTTTTGGGGGGTGGGAGGTTGCTTTAAAAAATTAAATTTTGAACAATATGAAAAAAGTATTTAAAATCGCGTTACTGGTTATCGGGGCAGCACTTGTGATCTGGACATTCTGGTTTTTGTGGCAGAAATCACGCCCGAAGGTTAAACAATACGAGCTTGAAACTGCGGTCATCGGCAACATTGACAAGCGGACTGTGGCAACCGGCAAGGTTGAACCCCGGAACGAAATCCTGATCAAGCCACAAATGTCGGGGATTATTACCGAAGTTTACAAGGAAGCTGGCGACATGGTGAAAGCCGGCGATGTCATTGCCAAAATCAAGGTTATCCCCGATATGGTAAGCCTGAACAGCGCCCAGTCGAGGGTGGAACGGGCGCGCATTTCGTTCGAGCAGACCAAAAAGAATTACGACCGCGACAAGAAGCTGTTTGATGACAAGGTGATTTCGAAGGAAGAATTCGAACGGACCGCATTGCAGTTTAGCAACGACAAGGAGGAACTCCGCTCGGCCGAAGACAACCTGAGCCTGACACGCGATGGAATCACGGCCAACAGCGCCACTTACAGCAACACGCTGGTGCGTTCGACCATTACCGGCACCATTCTCGATGTGCCTGTGAAGGTGGGGAACTCGGTGATCCAGTCGAATAATTTCAACGATGGAACTACCATTGCCACCGTGGCCAACATGAACGATATATTGTTTGTGGGGAAACTTGACGAAACGGAAGTTGGCCGGATTAAGATTGGCATGCCCATGGAAATCACCATTGGGGCATTGCAGAACCAGAAACTGACCGCAACGCTCGAATACATTGCCCCCAAAGGGCGGGAAGAAAACGGCGCCATGATGTTCGAGATGAAAGGTGCGGTGAAAGTGCCGCAGGATGTATTCGTGAGGGCTGGTTACAGTGCCAATGCTGAAATTGTGTTGACCAAATCGGAAAGAGTGGTGACTGTCCCCGAAAGCTGCATCGAGTTTGGTGGCGACACGGCCTTTGTGTATGTGCTGAAAACCAAGCAGCCCCAGGCTTTCGTGAAAAAGCAAGTTAAAATAGGTTTGTCGGATGGTATAAGGATTGAGGTGAAAAGCGGTTTGTTGGCCAAAAACCAAATCAGGGGAGCTGAAATACTGGAGAAGAAACCCGAAGAACCGAAAGGTGATAAAAAATAATTGCACCCAGGCAACTAGTTGAATTTCAATGAAATTATTGTAAAATGAAAACAAAGACATACTTGATGATTGGCATTTTGTTCCTGCCCCTTTTGTTAACCGCACAGCAGAAGTGGACATTGGAGCAATGTATAGATACAGCCTGGACCAATAACCGCAATGTGAAGCAGCAGGCATTGGCAAAAAAAACAAGGGAGATAAATTATGAACAGGCGCGCCAGAATTTGTTGCCATCGGTGAATGCTTCGGCAAGCCAGAATTTTAATTTAGGTAGTTCTGTCGATAAGTTTATAAACCCGAAAAGTTCAACATCCGTTGGACTTGGTGCCCAGCTCACTTTGTTTGATGGCTTGAGAATGAAATACAACATCGATGCACGGAAAGCGGAGATGCTGCAGTCGGATGCCGAATTGCAAAAATTGAAACTGGACATAGCAACCTATGTGGCAGCCGGATTTTTGCAGATTCTGCAAAACAAGGAGTTGTTGCAAATTGCAACCGATCAACTTGAACTGACGAAGACTAAAATCGAGCAACGGAAGAACCTTGTGGCAGCTGGGAAATTGGCCGAGGGCGAATTGCTCGACCTGGTTGCCCAGCAATCGAAAGAAGAAATGAACCGCTTGAAAGCTGAAAACACCTATAAACTGTCGTTGCTTGATTTGGCCCAATTACTTGAAATCGACCATTTTGAAGATTTGGAGTTGGCTGTGCCTGAAAATATCACTGAATTGGAATTGCAAATACTTTCGCCCGACGAGGTGTTGAAGAGTGCTTTGACTCATCGTCCTGAAATTTTGGGCGCTGACTATAAGCTGAAAAGCAGTGAAATAAATGCCCTGTCCGCTAAATCGGAGTATTACCCTACCCTGACACTCGGTGCTCAGTCCGGGACAGGTTACTACAATTTTCCAGGAGCAGGAACATTGGGAAAGCAGTTCTCGGATAATTTCAACACGGTAGTCGGGTTGAACCTGCAAATTCCAATTTTCAACAAATTTAGTGTCCGTAACAAAGTTCGCACGGCACAGATAGGCATAGAAAGCGACAAACTCAATGTTAGCAATGCGAAGCTTGAACTGAGAAAAACCATTCAGCAAGCATATTTTAATGCGATTTCGGCCAAAAGCCGTTGGGAGTCAGCCCAAAAATCGGAAGCGGCCAGTCGCGAAGCTTATCGGTTCACCAACCAGAAATATGAAGCAGGCAGGGCAACTGTTTATGAATTATACCAGTCAAAATCGAATTTGACCCAGGTTTTATCCGAAGGGGTGCAAGCAAAATACGAATATGTTTTCAGGATTAAGCTGTTGGAGTACTTGAAGTGATAGACCTGGCGATTTTAATATAAGCCTTTCAGTGCATGACAAAAAATTTGAAACATCCTACATTGGTTTAATATAAGACAATTTGCAAGGGATTTAAACCACAAAAGAATATTTTACCCCATAAGGCACAATGGTTTAAAGTGTTTGTTAATTGCATGTCGGCTGTGTTTTTTGTTATGCACTTAGTATAAACCTATAACCCGTTCTCGAAAATTCAGGCAAAATATTCTCCTTGTTTATCCATTTTTTTGGAAAACACTTTTTTGGTCAAGGGGGTATCTGGAACATAAGAGGACAAAAACTTTAATATATGATAGCGGATAATATCAAATCGCAAATGCGGAAAGGTTACCTCGAATATTGCATCTTGCTTATCCTGAGGAAAAAGCCGGCATACACTTCGGATATTATTTCGGAACTGAAGGATGCACGGCTTATTGTAGTTGAAGGAACCCTCTATCCATTGCTTACCCGCTTGAAAAACAGTGGGCTGTTGGACTACCGCTGGGAAGAATCGACCCAGGGGCCACCCCGGAAATACTACGAAATGACTGCTGATGGAGCAACTTTCCTTGATGAACTGGAAGTAGCCTGGAAGGAAATAAACCAGGTGGTGGAAAAGATAAAGAACGACTGACCGGGATGAAAACGGAATAGAATTTAATCTTAAAATCATATATATTTCAAAAGGATATTCTTATGAAAAAGACATTGACAGTTAATTTGAACAACATCGTTTTCCACATCGACGACGATGCTTACGAGACGCTTCAGACCTATCTTTCGGAAATCGCCGGCCACTTCCAGTCCGAAGATGAACGCAGGGAAATCATGAGCGATGTCGAAGCCCGCATTGCCGAACTTTTCACCGAAAAGTTGCAGCGGAACAAGAATGTAATCAACGAGGCCGACGTGCAGGAGATTATCGAAGTGCTGGGCAAGCCCAACCAATTCACGGGAGAAGAAGAGGAAACCGAGGAACCCAAATCGGAGAAAGGAAGCCAGCGGACACGCAGGTTCTACCGCGATCCCGAAAATGCAATACTTGGAGGTATTGCGGGCGGGCTGTCGGCTTACCTGAACATGGATGTGACCCTGATCCGGATTATCCTGGTGTTGTTGGTTTTCTTCGGGGTCGGTTTTATCATTCCGGTTTATATTGTGGTATGGCTGATAGCCCCGCAGGCAGTGACAGCCTCGCAACGCCTCGAAATGCAGGGGGAGGATGTGACTGTCGAGAATATCAAGTCGGAACTGAACAACGCAAAAAGTTACCTCGAAAGCGACAAGTTCAAACAATCGGCCAGTCATGCGGGTGAGCGTTTCCTTGACATATTCCGGATGTTTTTAAAAATAATATTCGGGTTTGTGGGTGCTGTACTGGGTATTGTAGGTATAGCTTTGATTTTTGCACTCGTCCTGGCTTTGTTTTTCCTGGTTTTCGAACCTTCGCTTATCCAGACATTTATCCCTGGCCTGGCTACCGGATGGACCTATTTGTCGCCCGATAAAATGGTGTTGCTTGTCATTTCGCTGATCCTGCTAGTTGGCTGCCCGATATTTTTAATCGTCTTCTGGGCAGTCCGTTTGATTTCGGGCAGGCACACCACCACATCGCATACCACATCGTGGGTGATGCTCATTTTGTGGCTTGCCGGCATGTTCATGTTCTATAGCATTGGCGCCAACGCTTTTTTCCATCTGAACAAGCAGGGGGGAAACCCGTTTTCCATTGCCTGGTCGGATAAAGATTCGACCGAAACAACGGAAACGCGTACCGTTGAACCTTTCAGTGCCGTCGAGGTATCCGGAGCTATTGAACTGACACTGGACAACGACACCACCAAGCAGATAACCGTTGCTACCGGGCCAGACTATTTGCCAAACGTAATTACCAAAGTAGAAAACGGAGTGCTGCACATTTATACCGAAAAGGTTCTTCTGAACCGTACTGTGAAGGTTCATGTACATGCCGATTCCCTCCAGGGGGTTAAGGCAACCGGGGCTTGTAAGATTGCCACAGCCTCCGGTTTTGCAACGCCGGCATTCGAGCTTGGATTGACAGGAGCGTGCCGGGCCGATTTGGACTTGCAAGTTGCAGGGTTGTGCAGGGTTAATTTGACCGGGGCATCTCAAGCCAACCTGAGCGGAACCTGCAGCGAGTTGAAGGTTGATGGTATGGGAGCCTGCCAACTGGAAGCGCACGAACTGATTGCCAAGGTTGTACGTGTAACCGTTAGCGGGGCATCTCAGGCCAAGGTATATGCTTCCGAGAGCCTTGATGCCACTGCCATTGGGGCCAGTCATGTCGATTGCAAGGGAAGCCCCAAGGATGTGAACAAGGAATCGCATATTGGTTCCGAAATCCATGTGGAGTGAATGGAAAACCAATCTACCCGCCACCGCAGCACAATGAATTTTGTGCTGCGGTTTTTTTTGTCAACCCAAATGGTGGGATGCGTGAATGTAACCTGAGTTCGATATAAGGTTAACCCACCAGAATTAATAGGAATGGATATTGGGACTCTGGAGGGATTCAATTTTTCAATAACCACGGGTGCAACCCCGAGGTTAATCACATCCAAGTCCTTCGGGATTTATATAAAATATACAGGGAGTCTTATCCCGAACCCACGTTAATGTAATATGTGTTATTTTTGTCTGTCCATTGTCGGGATTCGGAATCAAATCATTAGATTTGAAACCCGAAACTATGAATAATCTGGGATTGACAGGGGTGCGTACACATTGCTACAGCTGGTTGTGGCTTGTGTTTCTTGATGGCTGTAGTAAATTTTCGAGGTGCAGGGGATGTTGTGTTTTTTAATTAAAATGACACAGACCTGTAATGCGGGTAACCGTTTTAGGTTTTGCCCGTCCAAGGGATGAAGCCGGCAAACCGCTTTCTTTTGTTTTTCTCCTGAATGCCAGTATGTAATGCTTGACCGGGATAATCCCTGCTTTGCTGCGAGTGTAATTTATTGCAGGTTAAAACCGCAAGGCTAATGTCGTGTTTTATCTGTTTGCTTCGTAATAGGATTGTGTGCTTGTTGTCTCCGGAAAAGGCGGGTTCACAAAAAATGGAGAAAATGGAGTATGGATACTTTGCGGGAATACCTTGTTGGAATAATGTTTTGGTGGTTTGTCTTGTCGTTTTCAATGACATGTGCAAGCAGCTACGCCCAATCTCCAGGTGATTTCCGAACGGCGGCAAATGGCGACTGGACAGCCCTTGCCTCGTGGCAGGTTTACAACGGCACAGGCTGGGTGCCGGCCACAGCATATCCCGGCCAGCTAGCGGGGAATTATTCGGTGGAGATTCTACCGGGTAGTGTAATCTCAACATCGGGAATCGTTACCGAAACTATGGGAACCCTGACGATAAGTGGAACACTCCGCTTGAATGGCTCGACCTCCTCGACTTCTGTTATCGACCTGAAAACAGACTTGGTCAATGTCTCTCGGAATTTAACGCCAGCAGACAATGCAACCATTGCATTTTATAATAAATGTGTGTTGGTGCTGCCTGGCAATGCAGTCCTGAAAGTCCAGCATGGATTGACACCATCTTGTGTGCAGGGACTGAGCGGGGACTGCAACAATAACGAAGAAATCCATATCGGCCCGTTTAACCTCGCAAACTGCCACGGAGCCCCAGGTTCCCTTTTTACTTTTTCCGAACTAATGGATGGAGGCGGAACTTTGGTTGCTCTTCAAAGCATTCCTCCAAATAAATGCCAAGGGGAAGAAATCCAGCTCCAGGGGAATTATGCCGGGACAGCCCTTTCAACCGGAGTTACTTACAGTTGGTCGAATACAGGTCCGGCATCGCTCGTTTTCACCCCTTCCAATACAGCTCAAAACCCCACGGTAAACCCCACTGTCCCGGGATTGTACACCATTTCATTAACTGTCACAACCGACAACGGCTCGGTTTATTACAACAATACCCAAAGTTCGACATTGATTGTGGCGCCCACCACCTCCCTGACTTACGTTGCTATATGCCAGGGAGACTCAAGCCGGTTCAATGGAAAGTATTACAAATCCTCTGGGATCTACTCTAGCGCCCCCTTGTTAAGTTCAGCCGGTTGCGACAGTACGGCCGTGTTGGATCTAACCGTGTTGGAAGCATTTAACACGACCATCAAGGACACTATCTGCAAGGGGGAAACCTATGTTTTCAACGGGATTCCATACACGGATGGAGGCAACTACACGGTCAATGTAGGGGTGGGGTGTAGTACCACAACCTTGGCTTTGAAGGTAAGTGAACCTTCGTACTATGAATACAACGATACGATTTGCCAGGGGAACACTTACTCTTTCAATGGAAGCACTTACAACACAAACGGTACCTACGTTTACCATTCTGTCAATTCTGTTGGGTGCGACAGTACGGTTGTGCTAAATCTCACCGTAAATCCACTGCCAACCGTGACAAACACATCGTTGACCGAAACTATTTGCTCGGGGACAAGCACAACATTGGTTACCCTGGCATCGGATGTAGCCTCCACCACCTTTGACTGGACTGCAACGGCGGACAGTGCAGTTACGGGGTTCACAACCAGCGGAACAGGCACAATACCGGCCGAGATACTGACCAATCACAGCGGCTCGACAACCGGAACGGTGACATATGTCATTACCCCGAAAGCCAATGGATGTACCGGTACGGCCGTCAGCTATGTAGTATTGGTCACACCCAAGCCTGCCACATCGAATATTTCTCATCAATGAAAGTGTGGTTATAAGCATGAAGTTTAAATATTAAATTCCAAATATCATGAAAACAAGTAGACTTTTTTTACAATGGCTCACAGTGCTGCTATTGTTTGTGTTAAACGTTGTGGACACAATGGCGGCAGACCCATATCCATCCTCGGATACAACTCAAGCGGTATGTCAAAACTCCAACGAACCTTATGGTGTGAATTTAACCGACAGCTCTACTTACGACTGGAGCATTAATGACCCCGCCGCCGGTACTATTACTGCCGGCTCAACACCCAACCTTATCACGGTTAAATGGACCAAGCCGGGTGACTTCGTTTTGCAGGTAGTCGAAACAAATAAGTATCATTGTGTGGGTGATACTGTTAGTGTTCAGGTGAAGGTAAACCCGCTACCTGTTGTTGATTCAATCGCAGCTACAACTTGCTCGGGCGTGGCAGCGGGAGTTGCACTTCCGGTGTTAAGCGCGAACGGGCTGGTGGTTGACAAATGGGACATTACAGCTGTGGTCGCCTCCGGATTAACCGGCACGGCAACACAAGGTTTGGCTATAAGCGTTCCGGGTGCAATTGCCACCGACGAATTTGCAAACCCAACCACTACTCCGTTGACAGTGGTTTACACCGTTACACCTTATACGGGTGCTTGTGCAGGCGAACCGTTCACCGTCACGATAACTGTGAACCCGAGGGTCAACACATCGCCGATTTACCATAATTAATTGCAGCAGTGGGTAATTGAGGGTGTCTAAAAAAAAAAGAAAACCAGAGCCTGCTTGCCTCATGCAGGTAGGCCGGCTTAAAAAAGCTTTTGGGACACCCACATACTCGGCAAAGTGGAAAAAAGCGATGAGAAAAACAGTATCCAACCTTATCATCCTCTTCATGGCACTGCTAAGTGCTGTGCGGGTTATGGCGCAATCCGGCGAACCGGATGTGGTGTGTATGGGTACTGCAAAGAATTATTACGTGAATGCAACTTCCGGGTCTTCGTACATTTGGAAAATAAACGGAGGGAGTCCCGAGGCGTCAACATCCAATTCGGTGGATATCAACTGGAGTGTACCGGGCATATTCACATTGACAGTGCAGGAAATAACAAAAGATAACTGCGAAGGACCGGTTCAATCGTTGCAGGTGACTGTTCTCGAATCGCCGGCATTGCACCTAACCAGTGATATTGGCACCGAATCGCAAACGGTATGTATGGGTAGCGCTATCAAAGAAATCACCTACAGTTTTGGCGGAGGTGCAACAGGGGTAACTGTGGCAGGCCTGCCATCCGGTGTGAATTGTGTTGTAAGCGGGACCACTGCAACCCTGGGCGGCGTTCCCTCTACGAGCGGCAATTATACCATTACGACGGTGGGTGGTGCGCCCTGTGCGGAAGCTTCTTTGAACGGCAGCATCACGGTAGACCAACTCCCCACGGCCACCATCAGCGGCAGCACCCATACTTGCCTGGATGCAGGTTCGCCTGCCGTGACTTTTACCGGGGCAGGAGGAACCCCACCTTATACATTCACGTACAACATCAACGGCGGCACAAACAAGACGGTGGCCACCACCACTACCGGAGATTCGGTCACGGTAAGTGTTCCTGCTGCACTCTTCGGAACATTTGTTTATAGCCTGGTGGATGTCACCGGTTCCAAGGGTTGCACCCATGCACAAACCGGCACTGCGACGGTTGTTATCAACCAACCGTCCTATTCCACCACCAAACGCGTCGTTTGCCCGTTGCAATTGCCGTTTAGATGGAACGGCATCGAATGCCCGGATAAAGGGGTTTATACTAAGCTGTTTGCAAATTGGGTTGGATGCGACAGTGTTGCCACGTTGGAACTCGATGTGCAGGATCCGATCGTCACAACAATACCGGTAATGGTTTGTGCTTCCGAATTGCCCTATGTTTGGAATAATGATACTTGCTGGGTTTCGGGCACTTATAAAACCGGCAACCTGGAAACACTTGCAGGCTGCGACAGTGTTGCCGTTTTGAATTTAACGGTAAATTCCCCGCTGTCGATTAATAAGGCGGTAGCGGTATGCGAAGGCGAAACATACCAATTCGATGGGCAGAGTTATGCCGCGCCGCACGAATACGATGTGCCTTTAAAAGACATGAACGGGTGCGACAGCGTCATGGTGAGGCTCGCCGTGAATCAAGTGAAGGGTTCTTATACCGAACAGTCAATCCGCCTGTTTGATGGTGAAAGCTACAGTGTCAACGGCCATGAGTACAAGAATCCCGGAACGTATGCCGATGTGATCAAGTCGGAAGGGGGATGCGATGATGTGCTGGTCACGGAAGTTTCATTTATAAATATACCCAATACATTGACACCCAACGGGAAAGAATCGAATCAAGTTTTCATGCCAGGCTACCGGGTCGAAATTTATAACCGGAACGGGATTAAGCTGTACGAAGGGGATGGCGGCTGGGATGCAACTTATAAGGGCACGCCGGTTTCAAAAGATACTTATTTCTATATCCTGCATTATGAGTCGGGGTCAAAAACAAAAACAAAGGAAGGATACCTCACTGTCCTCCGGTAATTTTATGGTTTCAATATGAAGAAACTTTTTCTTCTTGTGTTTTGCATGATTTCAACGTGTTACCTGGTATTTGGACAGTCAAATATCCGGCTGAACAATTATTGGGCAAACACGCTCACCATAAACCCGGCTGCTATTTACGACAAGTATGATGCGGTATTCAGCGTGGCGGCCAACAAGCATTGGGTTGGAATCCCGGGGGCGCCGGTCACCTACCTGGGAACGGCCACCACTTATATTGAGCAATACCATACCCAATTGGGACTTAAATTCGTTCAAGATAAAATCGGTTACACTTCCTCATCGAATTTGAACCTAAGCTATGGTTATGTCGTGTTTGTTAATTATGACTGGCAGCTGCATTTGGGGATTGCCGGCAATTACCAACGCATGAATTATGATGTTTCGCAAGTTGATATGGCTGAATTCGACCCGGATGTTTTGCGTTACCTGGAACCGCAGAATAATTTCAACGCAGATGCTGGTTTCGAAATTACCACCAAATCGCTGAGGTTTGGTGCTGCAAGCCAGAATATCTTCTCGCTGTTTTCCGAAGACGCCAACCGTGTACAGGCGAACACGAACTTTGTTTACCTGCGCTACAGGCAATACAACGACAATGTCGTGAACCTGGGGGCGGGCGTGTGCGGAATCCAGTATGGGAATTTGTATCAAACGGAATTCAGCCTGACTAATTACTTTAAGTTTTCCAATCGTTCCGGCCTTGTTTCCCAACCCGATTTGTTTAATATCGGGCTGTTTTACCGTACGCAGAATGAACTGGGACTGGTTTTCGGCTTTAACGTGAGTGAGTCGATTCAGCTTTCGTACAGTTACGACTACCATTTGGGTGGAATCAGGTATGGCTCGTATGGGACCAATGAATTTATGTTGGTATACAATCTGAAGAAAAAGCCGGTATGTAGAAATTGCTGGTATTGAGAACTTTTTTATGCTTTCCAGGGTTTTGTTATTGCACTATTGAATCAATTCCCGTTTGTTGTTTATGAAAATTTTCAAACCCGAGCTTTTCCAGGGGAACCTTTCATCGGAGAATTATTTCGAAGGTTGGTATTTTAAGCATGTTTCCAGAAACCTCGACAATGTATATTCGTTTATACCGGGGGTTTCGCTCAATCCCCGGAATCCCCATGCTTTTATTCAGGTAATCAACGGAGTTAGCGGCAGCACGCAATACATTGAATACCCCCTGTCGGCTTTCCGGCACGACAAGCGGATACTGAAAATCCAAATTGGAGAATCGGAGTTTACCCGCGATAAGATTGTGCTGGACATCCATGCCCCTGAAATAAAGATTTCGGGACAACTTGTTTATAGTGCTGCCATTCGTTACCCGGCCTCGTTTTTTTCGCCGGGAATCATGGGCTGGTACTCTTTTATCCCCTTTATGGAATGCAAACATGCCGTTGTTTCCGTGTCGCACCGGATTGATGGTTCACTGCTCGTCAATAACCGGCTTGTCTCCTTTTCGGGAGGGAAAGGCTATGTTGAAAAAGACTGGGGGAGGTCGTTCCCTGAAAGTTGGATTTGGCTCCACAGCAATAATTTCCAACATTCTGATGCCTGTGTCATGATGAGCATTGCTAAAATTCCGTGGTTGGGAAGTTTTTTCCCTGGATTGATTGCTTTCTTGTATGTCGATGGAAGGTTTTACTGTTTCTGCACTTACAACAAGTCGGAAATCGTTCAATTGGATTACGATGGACAAATCCTGCAAATAGTTTTAAGAAACCAAAGGAATGAACTTGTCCTGAAAGCAACCCTCAACAAGTCGGGTATATTGCTTGCGCCGGTTTCGGGCAAAATGGAGCGGCACATAAAGGAAAGCATCGATTCGGAAGTTGAAGTGGCATTGACCGATTTGCATGGAAATGAAATTTACCATGATACCGCCGCCCGCACCGGCCTGGAAGTAATCGAAGGGATTTTTAATGTCGTAAAAATGAAAGGTAAGTGAAAATTGGTTCACAACCTTACCAAATAAAACAACCGCTTCATTCTTAAATAAAGCGGTTGTTTTTTCAAGTCCCTTCAGGGGGGTTATTCCACTGCCTGGCATGTGCAAACCAGGTTCCGGTCGCCATAAGCATTATCCACCCGGGCCACATTCACCCAGAATTTGTTTTCGGCAACCCAAGGAGTTGGGTAGGCGGCTTTCGCACGGCTGTATGGATGGTCCCAATTATCGCCTACAATCGAATATTCGGGGTGGGGGGCGTTCAGCAGCACATTGTCGGTTTTGTCGGCAACGCCATTTTCCACTTCCTTTATTTCGGCATAAATCTGCAACATGGCCTCGGCAAAACGGTCGAGTTCGGCCAGCGATTCGCTTTCGGTGGGTTCAATCATCAATGTGCCATGCACAGGAAACGACAGGGTGGGGGCATGGAAGCCATAATCCATCAACCGCTTGGCAATGTCGGTTTCCGTAACTCCCGATGTAGCCTTGAAATTCCTGCATTCCAGGATCAATTCATGTCCAACGCGACCATTTTCGCCCGTGTATACTATTCCGTAACTGTCTTTCAGTTTTTCTGCTAAGTAGTTGGCATTCAGTATGGCAATTTTGGTTGCGCGGGTCAAGCCTTCCTCGCCCATCATCCGGATATAGCCGTAGGTAATGGCCGTAACGCTTGCGCTGCCGTGGGGAGCTGCCGAAACGGTATTCTGTCCATATGACTTGCTTGGCAGGAACTCGGCCAGATGGGCAGCCACGCAAATCGGGCCCACGCCCGGGCCGCCACCGCCGTGTGGAATGGCAAAGGTTTTGTGCAGGTTCAGGTGGCAGACATCGGCGCCAATGGTGCCGGGGTTGGTGAGTCCCACCTGCGCGTTCATGTTGGCCCCATCCATGTAAACCTGTCCGCCAAAGCGGTGGATTGTTTGGCACATTTCCTTTATATGCGCTTCAAAAATCCCGTGTGTCGAAGGGTAGGTAATCATGCAGCCGGCCAGTTTGTCCTTGCAGGCTTCCGCTTTTGCATTCCAGTCCTCGAGGTCGGTGTTTCCGCCTTCATCGCACTTCACCACCACGATTTCGAAACCAGCCTGGTGGGCCGATGCGGGGTTGGTTCCATGTGCCGAAGCCGGAATCAGCAAGGTGTCGCGCTGCGTTTCGCCGCGCGATTTGAAATATGCCCGGAGGGCAATCAGGCCAGCATATTCGCCGGCAGCGCCTGAGTTAGGTTGGAGGCTGCAAGCGGCAAACCCGGTTATCGAGCAAAGGTATTTTTCAAGTTCGGCAATCATCTCCAGGTAGCCTCCGGCTTGGTCGGCAGGCACCAACGGATGTATTTGACCCATCTCGGGACGGCTCATTGGCAACATTTCCGAGGCGGCATTCAGTTTCATGGTACAGGAACCCAGCGAAATCATCGAATGGGTGAGCGAAATGTCGCGTCGTTCCAGTTTCTTGATGTAACGCATCATTTCCGTTTCGCTGTGGTAGCGGTTGAAAACTTCGTGCGCCAGGTACGGCGAAGTGCGTTCCAGGCTTTCGTCCACCGATTTCAGGTCTTCCAAATCAGTTTCTTCGGCATACACAGGAACGTTGCCGGCGGCCGTGGCCAGTATTTCGATCAATGTGTTCACGTCATCAATATCGGTGGTTTCATCGAAGCTGATGCCAATTTCGCCACTTTCGAAATAGTGGAAGTTAACTTCGTACTCCAGCGCAATGGTCCGGAGGCTTTCGATGGTGGTTTCCGAAGGCAATGTGATTTTCAGGGTGTCGAAGAAGTTGTCGTTTTCCTGGGTATAGCCATATACAGGCAATATTTCGTTGATGTAAGTGGCCGTGGCATGGATCCGTTGGGCAATGGCTTTCAGGCCTTGCGGTCCGTGGTACACGGTGTACATGCCGGCCATCGAAGCCAGCAAGGCTTGGGCCGTGCAGATGTTCGAAGTGGCTTTTTCGCGTTTAATGTGCTGTTCGCGGGTTTGCAATGCCATGCGGAGTGCGGTTTTCCCGTTAGCATCCTTGCTGATGCCGATAATGCGGCCGGGCATGTCGCGTTTGAATTCGTCGCGGGTGGCAAAGTAGGCGGCCGAAGGTCCGCCAAAGCCCATTGGAATTCCCCACCGTTGTGTCGAGCCAAAGACAATGTCGGCGCCCCATTCGCCCGGAGGTGTGAGCAGGGACAAACTGAGGATGTCGGCTGCCACGGCCACCTTGCATCCGGCTTCGTGGGCTTGTTGCACAAAATCGCGGTAATCCTCCACGCTCCCGTTGGCGTTCGGATATTGGATAATGGACCCGAAATGTTTCGAGGTGAATTTTACGGAAGCATAATCGCCCGTTTCAAGCTGTATGCCTTGCGCTTCGGCCCGGGTACGCAAAACGGCCAGCGAGGAAGCGAAGATGTTTTCGTCTACAAAAAGGATGTTGGCATTTGCCTTGG
>DATGXD010000169.1:0-3480 GCA_035299105.1 Paludibacter sp.
TCCCCCGGTTCGGACGTACAATAATGTCGCTTTTCTGGTTCTGGGCAGCCAGTGCCATCAGTTTCCCCTTTTCCACAAACTGTGTTTTCACAATCTTGTAAATAACAGGAATAAACGACAAGCAGACAATCGTATAGACAATTCCAAACCTGAATACAATATTTTTACGTTTGTCGGCCATTTATTTAGTTTCTAACGTATCGATAACAATGGGGGGGGCAGCCGTTTCCTTTATACTCAACCCCCGGTCGGCAACCATTTTCATCACGTTCGACTTCCGGCTGATTACCATCAATTCGGCCGAATAGGTCAAGGATTCGTATTTCAAGTCCTGGATTTTCTTTTTAAGTTCAATTTCTCTTGCCAATTGCTTCTCGCAATAAAACCGGTTGTCGACATACATGAACATCAGGACGGCAAGCATAATAATGACACCATACTGCTTTTGAAAAAACTTTTTGGTCAGGATATCCCCGTTCAGGATTTCGCGAACCGTACTCGATTTAATATCCGAGAAATCTTCGCTACCCTTTATGGCATCCGCCAGTTTCGTTATCCAGGACATTTTATTTAGCTAAAAAAAATGATTTGCACAACTTAAAATTTCAATTCGGCAATACGCAATTTGGCGCTCCTCGCCCGGGGATTCCGTTCTACTTCAGCTTCATCAGCCACAATCACTTTCGAGTTCACCGCCTTCAACGGGGAAATCGCGTTGCCGTAAAAATCCTTCTCAAGCTTTCCTTCAAAGTTCCCGCTCTTCATGAAATTCTTCACAAGGCGGTCTTCGAGCGAATGGTAAGTCAGCACAACCAGCCTGCCACCCGGGTTCAGCACTTTTATGCTTTGCTCGAGGAGCGATTTCAGCACTTCCATTTCACGGTTCACCTCAATCCGAAGAGCCTGGAAAACACGCGCCATGTCCTTTTTCTCCTTTTCCCTCCCAAAATAAGGTTTCAGCACCTCGATGAACGGGAATATCCTGTCGAAAGGAGCCTTGGCACGGGCTGCCACAATAGTCCTGGCTATTTTCCGCGAATTGTGCAATTCGCCGTACAAATAAAAAACATTGGCCAGCTGCTCTTCCGAATAGGTATTCAACACATGGGCAGCGGTGAGGGGCGACTGGATGTTCATCCGCATATCGAGCTTCCCATCGAAACGAAACGAAAAGCCACGTTCCGCTTCATCGAAATGATGCGACGACACGCCCAGATCGGCCAAAATCCCATCTACTTTTTCAATATTATGATATTTCAGGAAATTAACCAAGTACCTGAAATTACTCCTGACAAACAAAAACCTTGGATCGTCAAAAGCATTCCTAACGGCATCCTCGTCCTGATCGAAAGCAACCAACTTGCCTTTTTCGCCCAGCTTGTTCAAGATTTCCTTCGAATGCCCGCCACCACCAAAGGTCACATCCACATAAACCCCTCCCGGCCTGATATCCAGACCCTCGATGGTTTCGGGGAGCAAGGCCGGGACATGATACCCCTGGTCCTGCGCCTCTGCCCGACGGACAACCGGCTTCCCTAATGATTTGGATTTTGACATTTTATTTTTCAGAATGTTCTTTACGGTTGAATTTCAATCAGTTGACGGAGGGTGTTTTCATCATCCGCTCTTTCAGCAACGACGAAAAATCGGCTGGCGCCATTTTCACCTGTTCGTACCTGGCTTTGCTCCACACGGAAAAACGGTCGATCATCCCCACAAACAGCACTTCCGAATTTTCGACCCCGATAGACTGCAAGTTCTTCTTCGAAATCAGCACACGGCCCTGCGAATCAATATCCAGCCATTCGGCATCGGAAACAAACTGCATCAAAAGCAGCTGGTCAACCGGGTTCCATTCGTCCAACTTCGATTTGAAGTCTTCAAGCACCTTGTTCCACACCGATTCGGGATACATCACAATGCAATCGTTCCCGGCATCCTTCCGCATCACAACCCGCTCTTTTTCAGCCTGCGGCAACAATTTCCGGTAAGTGGACGGAATGAATATCCTTCCTTTCACATCGGCTTTTGCTTCGTACTTACCTATAAATGTTGACATAATTCGCGGTGCTGATAATTCAACGGTAAAAGTAAAAAATATATTCCGAATTCCCCACATTCCTCCACAAAAAATTTATCAACAACTTTTAAGCCCACAAAACACCTGTTTCAACAAGTTATCAACATATTTTCAACATGCATGAAGATTTTATTAAATACGTATTTATTTTTATATCAATAATTTAAACCCAACAAACCAAAAAGCCAAGCAAACACACATAAAAGTGGGGGAAAATTTTCAACACAGGAACCATGGCAATCAAATGGCCCATGCTTGCAGGTTCGGCATATTTTTCATAGGACAAGGCCAATTGCGGGTTTGCCTGCCCGCCTTGTTCATTTGGTTCCCAATTTTTCGTACATTTGCAGCCACTTAAGAAAACGGAATGAGCAAAAAAGACATTATCAGGATTGACATGGCAAAGGTGCTTAAAAGCAAGGCACCCAAGACAAAAGTACCAGCATTTGTTGTAAACTACCTGCGCCGGATTGTCCACGAGGACGAATTCAATGAGTTTTTCGAGAAAAACCCAGGCCTCAAGAACCTCGACTTCATCGAAGCGGCGTTCAACTACCTGGATGTGGCCACAAGCATCGAAGGACACGAAAACCTTCCGCCAAAAGATGGAAAATATATTTTCGTGAGCAACCACCCCCTTGGAGGCCTGGATGGGATTGCCACAGGCTACCTGCTTGGGAAAGAATACGATGGAAAAATACGCTTTTTCTCAAACGACCTACTTTTAAACCTGCATCCGTTGCATGAAATGTTTATTCCGGTAAACAAAGTCGGATCGCAAAGTAAAAGCCATGCCGAAATGATGCAACAACTTTACGAATCGGACAACCATCTGCTTACCTACCCTGCCGGCATGTGTTCCCGAAAAATTGGAGGAAAGGTGGTAGACCTGGAATGGAAAAAAAACTTTATCAGCAAGGCCGTGCAGTTCCAGCGCGATGTGGTTCCTATTTATTTCGAGGGTAAAAACTCCAATTTCTTTTACAACCTGGCCAACCTGCGCAAGTTTCTTGGAATCAAATTCAACGTGGAAATGATGTACCTGGCCGATGAAATGTTCAAGCAGAAAGGCAACAAATTCACCATCCGGATCGGGGAAAGGATACCCTGGCAGACCTTCGACAAGTCGAAAAGCCAGGCCGACTGGGCCTTGTGGGTAAAGGAAATTGTCTATTCAATGGAAAAATAATTTGCCTGCGTGGATAGCAAAACCACACAGCCAAGGGTTGACTATCTGCCCGTCGGTGAGCGGGGCGATGGCGGTGAGCTGCGTGAAGTACTCCGCCCCCAGCTTGCGCCCCCCAGCATCGTAGGTGTTCCTTATCTGGTTGCCGTTTTTAAACTGCACAATGTCCGGCAAATTTAGCACATTATATTTGATTGTCACTATACCCCGGTCC
>DATGXD010000170.1:0-11007 GCA_035299105.1 Paludibacter sp.
CCCTTACGGGACGTATGCCGACAACCAGGCCGACCTGCGCAAAGCCATTCGCCACGAACGGCGCGTGGAACTTGCCATGGAAGGACACCGCTGGTTCGACCTTTGCCGCTGGGGCATAGCCAAGGAGGTGATGGACACCTACAAGGCCACTGAAACTCCCGAGGCACAAAGCCACATGGCTGCTTTTATTGCCGGGAAGCATGAATTATTCCCCATTCCAAGCCAGGAAATCGACCTGAGCCCAATGGAGCAGAATCCTCAGTATTAATAAAATAACAATCTATAAAGCAAACATAATCACTAATAATTTAAATTTTTAATTACCATGAAAACAAAAAAAATCTTATTCCTGAGCTTAGCCACGTTAGCTTTGCTTTTCAGTTCTTGCAAGACAGAAGACCCAACTGCTACAGGTGTGACCTTGGACCAGGTTACCTTGTCCGTAATGAAGGATGATTCCGCAAGCTTGAAAGCAACCATAGTTCCAAAAGGGGCTAAAGGAACAGTTGTGTGGGCCAGCTCGAACTCGGCTGTGGCCACGGTCAAAGATGGTGTCGTGAAAGGAATTACCCTCGGCACAGCCAATATCACGGCCACTGTCGGGACATTCAGCGCCACTTGTGCCGTTACTGTTGTTGAAAACACCGATTTTTCAAGGTCCTTGAAAGGCACTGAATACTATCCGATCAGTATGGACGATGTGACTTTTACAGCGTTGGGTAGCAAAGTCATTGCAGATTTGCGCCCAAATGGAGGAACCAGGAACTTGTACATCTGGCCTGATGGATCATCTTACGCAGAAAACACTCCCACAGGTCCCAATCTATATGGTGAAGTTGAAGAATGGGTGAGCCTGAAAGTGGGGACACTCGGCTGGTCGGGTGCAGGGTTTAATGTTGCCACTGCTGGCAATGAAACCGCGTTGGCAAGCATGAAGACGATTACCGACAATCCATCGGAATACTATTTGCACCTGGGTATTAAGAGCCGGGACAACACGGTCCACGCAATGTTCATGGACGGGCAAACTCAAAACAGTGTGAAATTTGCAATTGGAGCAACCGGGTTTGTTGATGGAGATAAGACTTATCCAACCATTTGCGACTTTAGCCGCGATGGAGAATGGCATGAAATTGAAATCCCAATGACCACATTGGTAAACATGGGGCTGTCGTACAGCAACTTTACCGATAATCCGAACATCCTGTCATTCTTGAGCGGTGGAACTACCGACCGCACAATCGACTTGGATGCCGTATTCATTTACAAGAAATAAGCAGTTTCGAAAACTGGAACAGGTGTAGCGGGTTTGAATGTACCCGCTACAATACAAAAGAATTGCAGCCGGTTAGCAGCCGGGGTATTAACACACAAAAACAATATTTTTCCCGATGAAAAAGAGTATATATATCTTTGGTGTCCTTTATGTGGCTATTTGCTTGATTTCCTGCACCCCCCAGGTAGAGCCTGAAGTTAAGGTGCAAGGCATAAACCTCAACCAAGCCGCAGTCACGTTGGCAGCCGGCGATTCGGTCACCCTGCTGGCAAATGTCTCCCCGGCAAAAGCACGTCCGAAAATAGTATGGTCGTCATCGAACCCCAAGGTTGCCACCGTGCAGGATGGCAAGATAAAGGCCTTGGCGCGGGGTTCATCGACCATAACGGTAAGCGCCGACTCGGTGTACACTTCCACTTGTGTGGTGACGGTGACACACACCGACCTGCCTTACCAGCTTGTGTGGTCGGATGAGTTTGATGGCGCCAGCCTTGACCCTGCCAAATGGAATTATGAAATTGGCGGCGGGGGCTGGGGTAACCACCAGAAAGAATATTGTACAAACCGGCCCGACAATGTCCGCCTTGAAAACGGCAATCTGGTTATAGAAGCCAAAAAGGAAGCATATAGCGGGAATGATTATACTTCGGGGCGCATAAATACCCGCAACAAGGCTTCGTTCACCTATGGGAAAGTGGAAGCACGCATCAGTTTGCCGGTTGGGATTGGCACCTGGCCCGCCTTCTGGATGCTGGGTTACGGAAGCTGGCCGCTTTGCGGTGAAATCGACATCCTGGAGCATATCGGTTCCCAACCCACCATGGTTTCACATGCCGTCCATACCACAGAAAGAAACGGTGGAAACGGCAATAATTGGTATTCACGGGTATATCTCCCAAAGCTTGAAAACGAATACCACGTGTATGCTATCGAGTGGGAACAAAAAGCCAACGAGGGCGACGACAAAATAAGTTTTTATGTCGATGCTGTGAAAAGCGCCACTATTTGGGAACGACACCTGAATTCCACGGCAAAAGACTGGCCTTTCAACAAAAACTTTTTCATTATCCTCAATTTGGCTATCGGGGGAACCATGGGCGGGCCAGTCGACGATGCCATGTTTGACAATCCTGTGCTGATGAAAGTCGATTACGTGAGGGTTTACCAACGATAGTGGTAGCCTCAACCTACCCACTCCAAGAAGCTAACCGGCTGGTTGTCGTCCCAAGGCGAATGGGACACCCCGTAAAACGCGGGTGAGGGATTTCATGGAAGTCGTTTTAGTCGGTCAGCAGTGATTTGTTTTGTGAACTTTTGTGCCTTTTATGGTTCAATATCAATGGTTTCCATTTGATTATCCTTCAGAACTTTTGCAGGTAATCCGATAAGTTGGTATCCCTGTCGAGTCCCATCTTCTTGCGAAGCCTGTAACGGCTCATTTCCACGCTCCGCACCGACATGTTCATCAATGAGGCAATGTCTTTCGACGAAAGGTCCATTTTCAAGTAAGCACAAAGCCGCTTGTCGCTCGTATTCAGGTCGGAATATGTTTCGCCGAGGCGTTTCAGGTAATTTTCGTACACTAAGTCGAAGTTTTCTTCAAAACGTTTCCAGTTGTCGTCGTTTTCGATGTTCTGCTTTATGCTTCGCTCCATTTTGCCAAGCTGCGACAGGATGGAAGCCGTATCCGGCGAATTCCTGATTTCGGACGAAACTTTTGAGATATTGTCCATAATGTTAAGCAGCATCTCGTTTTTACGTATCAGGTTCATGGTGGAGCTTGCCAGTTCCTGCGACTTATGGCGCAGTTCGTGTTGCAATTGCTGCCTTTTGAGTTCTTTTATTTCCCTTTTCTTTTCGCTGGTTTCGGCTTCGAATTGTTGTTTTTGCTGTTCCAGTTCCTGCTCTTTTTTCATTTCCATGGCCATTGCGCCTTTTTTGGATTTGTGGTTCACGTAAAATATTAACCCGACAATGGCCATGACCAGCAAGACACCGTAAACAAGGTAGGCAACCTGTGTTTCGTACCATGCCGGCAACACCACGAAATGGAAACTGCATTCTGCCACGCCCTTTTCCAGGATGTCGTGTGCCCTGACCCTGAACACATAGTTCCCTTTTGGAAGTTGTGTATATTCCTTTATGTCGTCGGGGCTGAATTCGGACCAGTTGGCATCGTAATTTTCGAGTTTGTAGCTATATTTCACCAGCCCTTCGCCCCGGTATTCGGGAGCCACGAACTGGAAACGCAGCGAATTCTGGTCGTGCGAAAACTTTTCGGGCAGGTTCCCGTTAAGTCCCCGTTTCCCGGCCACCATCGAAATATTATTATTCGTAACGCTCACCGTGTGCAAGAATACTTTGAACACGTTTCCCGGAACAGGTTTCTCATCCATGTCGATCAGGCAAAACCCATCCTCGGTATTTAAAATGACATTGCTTTGGTTTATGAAGTTGAAATGTTCGAAACCGGTGATGATTTTTGGTTGGAGAATATTGTATGTGAGTGAATCCATTCGGTAGCTGTTGTCCGGCAACTTCTTGGCCAATCCGATAAACCTGCCCGAAACACACCACACATCCCCTTTGGGGGTTTCGTGCAGACGGATATAAGCCGGGGTGGAGGAAAACAAATTATTCCATTTGGCATGGGGTTGCATCCTGTCAGTCCTTTTATTGTAGGTGTAAAAGCCACGCTCGGAAGAAAAAACGATTTCCTTGCCGATTCTGAACAGCGTGTTGTTCCTGTTGCTTGGAAATCCTTTTTGCCTGTTGTATAATTCTATGTGCGTTATGCTGTCCATTCCCGGGTCAAGTTCCAGGCGGAAAAGTCCCTTCTGCCAATGGCTGAACCAAAGGCTGCCATCCCCGTCCTGCTCGAACATGGGGCTCGATTCGTGGAACTTTCCCTTGATGAAATGGGAAAAACTCCATTTTTCACCCTGCTTTTTTAAGATGAACAGCCCTTGGTACGAGCATCCCAGCACCATGCCGGGCTGGTTGACCACCGGCTTAAACGACCAGGTGCCGGGCAGGCCAACGATTCGTTCGGCACAGCCATTGTTCAAAATGAACCCGCCTTGGTCGTTTCCGCAAAACAAGGTGTTGCCGACTTTGTCAAGGCACCATACCTGGCCTTCCATGCCCTTCATTAACTGGAGCTGGACAGGAAGCATGCTTTCGGGAAGCGGGTAGGTGGCAAAGTATAATCCTTGGTTAGTCCCGAAATAGAGTATGTCCCTGTCTAAAATGGATGTGTAGCCTGAACCATACAAATTGTTCGTGCCGAACATGTTCATTATCGGGGTGTTAAGCATGACGTAATCAATCCCCTTGTCGAGCCCGAGCCACAAGTTCTGCTGGTTGTCGAATGTGGCGCTCAGGATAGTGTTGTTTTGAAGCCCGGTATAGGTGTTGATGTATGTGACCTTGTTGCTTGCGATATCCTGGATGACAACACCACGCTGGACGGTCCCGAACACAAGCTGCTTGCCGTTTGTTGCAGCACAAAACACCTGGTTTTTTACAAGGAAGTCATCGAAATTCGTATGGTAGGGCATTACCGTGCTTCCATCAAAAATATAGACCCCGTTGAAACTGGTTGCAAACAAGATTTTATTTCCCTGGAAAGGCAATATCGAAACTACTTTTTTATTGACCAATGCCTCGGAACCCGGAATCCTGACAAAAAACCTTCCGTTCAACATGAAAACCCCTTTCTGCTCGCTTGCAACAAACAGCACATTGTGCACGCAAGCCGAGGCATCAATCTTGTAGTTCAACCGGATAGCCCTCACCGTTTTCCCATCATACTCATAAACAGTGTTTTCGCCCCGGAAATATATTTTCCTCTCGCCCTGATGAATGGCAAACAATTCATTGGAATGGACATGGTTTCCGCGTACCTTGCCGAACAGTGAATAGTAAACGAACCCTCCATTTTTTTTCTCCTCGTAATAACCGAAATCATTGAACGTGGAGGCATAAAAGCGCCCATCCATTCCAGCCAATACCGCCCTCACGTTGGTGCCGTTAGTAATCGGGTAGGTGGTCCAATGCCGTCCATCGAATTCCAGCAGGCCCGAATTGTTTGCAAAATACATGGAGTTCGACCCCGATTGTGCTATCCCCCAGTTCTGGTTGCCCGCATTGTAGTCTGAGCGGGTGAAGTTCCTCACAAGCGGCTGGTTTCCCCAGGCTGGCAAACTCATAAAAACAGCAAGGCTGAAATAAATATACTTCTTCATGTTTCCCAACGGAAAAGTTAATATTGATTCAATTATCCTTCAATGTTAGGCATAATTATCCACGTGAAATGATAGATGAAACATGTTTTATAACATGTATTTTGATATATGATTGATAAACAAGAATATAATTGCGTGTTTGTCGTAATTATGCGAACATTATTCAGGCTCCGACTGAATTTTTGTGAGGCAATTTTCAGCTATGCAAACATATTATTCTGCTAAATTTGCCTCATTGGCAAGCGCCCCAAAGAATCAGGCACGATGCAGGGAAACGAACAACGGTTATGCGGACACACAAAATAATTTAACAAAATATATATGAAAATCTTAATCTTAAGTTTGGGACTATTCCTTTTCATAGGCGGTTCCAATGCCCAGGACAAGGCACCCGCCACATCAGGCAATGTAAATTACCGGCTGGTTTGGCACGATGAATTTGACAATCCGCGGCTCGATGCCCGTACCTGGACCATTATCAAGGATGGCAAAGGGGGAGGAAACAAGGAACTTCAATATTACCGTCGGCAGAATATTGCAATCGGCAGCGAACCCGGCACCGGCGAAAGCTGCCTGGTCATCACTGCCCGAAAAGAAAATTACCGGTCCAGACCCGGCACATCGGGGCGCATCACCTCGAGCAACAAAATGTATTTCCGGTATGGCAAAATCGAGGCCCGGATAAAAATGCCAAAAACCGCTAACGGGTTATGGCCTGCATTCTGGCTGGTTGGCGAAGGTTACCCCACCGTGGTATGGCCCAAATGCGGCGAAATCGATATTGTGGAAATGGGAAATGCGGACGGAATCAGAAACAACGTCCAGAACCGGTATTTCAACGGGGCATGCCACTGGGGGGAAGAGTTCAACCACGGCAAATACCCGAACTACGGCAAGCCAACCACCAGCGAGTATTCCCTGCAGGATGGTTTCCACCTTTACACCCTGGTCTGGGACAAGGAATCGGTGCGGATGTACCTCGACCAGGACAAGTACCCGGATGCAAACCCTTATTTCGAAATGCCGATACAAGGGGAAGATTTACCCAATAATCCCGCACATTATTTCCACAAGCCGTATCATGTTATTTTCAATGTGGCTGTCGGGGGCAATTTCCCGCATATCTACAACATAGAAGAGGTCACGGCGCTAAAGGATGGCGAGGCAACCATGTATGTGGACTATGTGCGCCTGTACCAACAAGGTACCCCCGAGGAAAGCATTTCGAAACCGGGGAAAGGACATTGTAAAACCCGGTAGGCACTGAAGCTATCCACCCGGCAATGGATTAAAACAGAAAACGGTTTGCGGGGAATGTCTGTCCCCACGACCGGCACTCAATCATATCTAAAAACCCTTAAAAAACATGTTTATGAAAAAAACTACAAGACTTCAATCCCTGTTGGCAACATTCATCCTGTTGGCGAACGTTTCCCTGTATGCGCAACCGGATGTGGCAGCTCCTGCACCTCCTGCCAGGTCGGCGGCCAAAGTGATTTCATTTTTCAGTGATGCTTACGCCAATGTTTCCGGCGTTAACTTCAACCCCAATTGGGGGCAGAACACACAGGTTTCCACGGTAGATGTTGCCGGTAACAGCACGTTGAAATATGCAAACCTGAATTACCAGGGGACGGAATTTGCCTCCCAAAATGCGCTTACAATGAATAAGCTCCATGTGGATGTGTGGTCCTCGGATGCAACTTCGTTCCAAATCACACCCATCAGCACAGGCCCAAAAGAAAAGCTTTTCACTTGCACCCCGTTGGTGCTGAATCAATGGAACAGTTTTGACATCGACTTGTCGGAATTCACCGATGTCGTGTTCTCCGACATCTTCCAGTTCAAGGTCGTGGGGAACGGGACAGTCTATATCGACAACCTGTACCTCTACGATAGTTCGCCCACTGTCGACACCGAAGCTCCTACCGCCTTCACGGCAACAAAAGGCGCCGTGACCTCCGATGCCGTGGAACTGCTGCTGAATGCAACCGACAATTCAGGTGCAGTTAATTACACCATAACGTATGGAACCACTACATTAACCACGGGAGGCGTGTCGGGGACACAAAAATCGTACACCATCACAGGCTTGCTCGGTAACACCGATTATTCTTTCTCGGTTACCGCCAAGGATGCAACCGACAATGTTGCCGGGAACAGCCCCATTATGGTGGATGCCAAAACATTGGCTTCAATACCTGCTGCACCCACACCTGCCGCGCCGGCTGCAAACGTTATCTCGATTTTCAGCGATTCGTATGTGGGTGTGGAAAATACCAATTTCTTCCCCGGATGGGGCCAGGCTACAGTGGCATCGTATGCACAGCTGGCGCCAAACAACCAGGCCATTAAATACCTGAACCTCAATTACCAGGGTGTTGAACTCGGCGCACATGTGAATGCCAGCGCCATGACAAAACTTCATGTGGATGTTTATACCGAAAATGAAACTTCACTGCAAGTGACCCCTATTAGCCCGGGACCGGCTGAATTCCTGGTTTCACTTGCTCCCTTGGAATTGAATTCCTGGAACAGTTTTGACATTTCCCTTTCAGCATTCACGGGCGTAGGTAAAGCCGATATTTTCCAGTTCAAATTTGTAGGTTCAGGGGGTAAAACGGTTTACATCGACAACCTGTATTTCCACGACGGAACCCTCAATGGTGTGGAAGATGTCCTGTCAAACGGCATCCGTGTTTTCCCCACTGCTACTTCGGGAACCCTGAATATTAAGGCGGAAAGCATTATCAGCGAAGTGGTTATTCGCAACCTGGCAGGTCAAGCCCAAAAATCCGTTGTTGTAAATGCACCTGAAAAATCGGTTGGATTGAATTCGTTGCCAGCCGGAAGTTACCTTGTCAGCGTAAAACTTGCCAACGGTCAACTTTCCACCCAAAAGATTGTGAAGCTGTGATCCCCCCATACGGGCAACCAATAAGTTTTTTGAACCTGCCTGCCCAAAAGCGGGCAGGTTCTGATTTTCTTTTTCAATCCCCTGCCCATTAATCTTAAGTGATAGAAAGCTTCGAATCCCTGTTCGAGCCTTGCAAGTGGGGCAACAAATAATTCATTTTCAAAAAAAACATGGAAAATAAAATTTCAAAACTATCTTTCAAGGAAAAAGTTGGCTACAGCCTGGGCGATACCGCTTCGCATTTTGTGTGGGACATGGTCGGCTTCTGGTTATTGTTTTTCTATACCGATGTTTATGGCATTTCGGCCGCTGCAGCGGGAACTATCATGCTGGTGGCCCGCTTCTGGGACATGGCCATCGACCCGGTTATCGGGGTGGTATCCGACCGCACGAAAACCCGATGGGGAAAGTTCCGCCCCTACATTTTGTTTGGCGCTGTACCCTATGCCGTGCTGGCCATCCTCACTTTTACCACGCCAAACCTGGGCGAAACGGGTAAAATCATTTATGCCGGGGCAACTTACGTGCTGCTTATGACCGCCTATGCCACGATAAACCTGCCCTATTCGGCCCTCGGAGCCGTTATGACCGACGATACCTACGAACGTGCCGGGCTGAACACCTACCGCTTTATCGCCGGTTTTGCCGGGCAGTTCATCGTTACCGGGATGGCGCTCACCCTGGCGCATTTTTTTGGAAATGGCGATAAGGCCCAGGGTTTCCAGTACACTTTGTTTTTGTTCGCAGGATTAAGCTTGGTGTTTTTCTTTATTACATTCCAAACAACAAAAGAGCGTGTGCAACCACCCAAAGAACAGAAGAATTCGCTGAAGGAAGATTTGGGCAACCTGTTTAAAAACCCGGCCTGGATTATTCTGGCTACCGTGGGGATTGTTTCGTTCATCATGTTTGCAATCCAGAATGCGGCTATTGCATATTATTTCAAATATTACCTCGGGCGCGAAGATAATGTGCAGCTGTTCAATGTAATCGGCACGGTGGCGCTTATTGTGGCGTTGCCGCTTTCGAAACCGCTGGCCAAGCGCTTCGGAAACCGCAACGTATTTATCGGAAGCTCGCTTATTTCGGGGCTTTTCTTTATCTTGATTTACGTTCCGGGTGTTCATGATATTATCCCCATTTATGTTTTTAATATTATTGCCAAAATGGCTTATGCACCCGCCGTGCCACTGCTTTGGACCATGATTGCCGACTCGGCCGACTACGGCGAATGGAAAACCGGCCGCCGTGCCACGGGCTTGTATTTTTCGGCTGCCGTGTTTGCCCAGAAAGCCGGTTGGGGGATCGGGGCTGCCATTGCCGGCTGGATTCTGGCCATGGCGCAGTTTGTACCCAATGTCGAGCAAACCGAAACCGCCATTACGGGTATAAAGCTGCTGGTTTCGGTCATTCCTGGTATTTTGTACATGTCGTGCGCCATTTTCATGGTGTTTTATAAAATCGATTCGAAAACGACCGACCAAATGAAAATCGATTTGGGAAAAAGAAGGAACTCCTAAAAGGAACAATATAAAGAAATTTTTGAACGCAAAGACTCTAAGTCGCCAAGTCGCTAAAGTAAGATAAAACATTGCGGCTTAGTGCCTTTGAGCCTTTGCGTTTAGAATCAATTAATCACAATTTATATGGATTTGATAAAACAAAAACAAGATGCAACTAATCTTAATCCCTCTTCAGGCTTCGATGTGAGCTCAGCCGAACGGGTTAGTAATCATATTTTTTTAGCTATAAATCCGGTAACCGCCGGAAAACAGGATGTGACAGGGGAATTTATCCTGATTGATGATGAAAAATATTACCAGATAAAGAATTACGACGGCATGCAGCCATTCTTCATCAGCCTGGCCAGCGATTCGAACCATTGGATGTACATTTCGAGCACGGGCGGACTTACCGCCGGACGGAAAAACCCGGACCACGCCCTGTTCCCGTATTATACCGACGATAAAATCAGCGAATCGGCCGAAATAACCGGCAGCAAAACCATTCTGCACGTTACAAAAAGCGGTAAAAAATACCTTTGGGAACCTTTTTCCGACCGGAACAAAGGAATTTACACCCTGGAACGCAGCATTGCTAAAAGCGCTATCGGGAATAAAATCATTTTCACCGAAAGAAACACCGATCTGGGATTGACTTTCAGTTATGCCTGGATGAATTCCGACGAATTCGGCTGGGTGAAAAAAAGCTCATTGGTAAATAATTCGAACGAAGCTGTCGAAATCTACGTGGTAGATGGGTTGCAAAATGTTCTTCCTTCAGGCATCGACCGACTGACGCAAAATACTTTCTCGACCTTGGTGGATGGTTACAAAAAAACCGAGTTGGTCGATAATTCGGGCCTGGCGCTTTACCGCATGGAAGCTATCCTGGTGGACCGGGCCGAGCCAAGCGAATCGCTGCGTGCCAACACCATTTGGAGTACCGGGTTGGAAAATGCACACTTCCTGCTGAGTTCCCGGCAACTCGACGCTTTCAGCGCAGGACACGAGCCAGCCCCCGAAACCGAAGCAAAAGGTGTCCGCGGCGCATACTTTGCCTGTTCC
>DATGXD010000171.1:0-3336 GCA_035299105.1 Paludibacter sp.
GTGGTCATTATCATGGTAATGGTGATGGAAAGGCCGTATGCCGCCTCCATGCTTGCCGAATTTCCAAAGAAAACAACTACAAACGAGCATGCTATCCACAGGAACGAGTTAACCAACGGCAGGTACACCTGCCCTTTAATCACCGTGGGGTAGGTTATTTTGAACTTCGGCCAGAAATTGAGCGAGATAGCTTCACTGACCAGCGTGAACGCACCACTAATCAATGCCTGGCTGGCAATAACAGCCGCCAAGGTTGCAATAACGATTCCCGGGATCAGGAACCATTCCGGCATTATGGCATAAAAAGGATTCACGCTTTTAGCAATTCCCGGATGGTTCAGGGCCCAGGCACCTTGGCCGAAATAAGTAAGCACCAGCATGGTTTTCACGAATATCCACGAAATCCGGATATTTTTTATTCCGCAATGACCGAGGTCGGAATACAAGGCTTCTGCCCCGGTTGTTGCCAGGAATACAGCTCCCAACAGCAACAGGCCCTTTGGATACTTTATTAGCAGTTCAATAGCATACGCGGGGTTGATGGCCAACAACACATGTGGCAATGAAGAAATCTGCACCAGCCCCAGGATACCCAGCATGAGGAACCACACCAGCATAACCGGCCCGAAAAGTTTCCCGATCAGGTTGCTGCCAAAGCGTTGGAAAGAAAAAAGCACGGTCAGGATAACCAGTACAACAGGTACCACGGGTAGGGTGGGGTTAATAATCCTGAGCCCTTCGACAGCGGAAGTTACTGTTACGGCAGGTGTTATAACTCCATCGGCAAGCAGTGCGCTACCACCTATGATGGTGAATATAACAAGCAACCCGGACTTGTTTTTCAGCAGGGCAAATAAGGCAAATATTCCACCTTCGCCATGGTTGTCGGCCCTGAGGGTGATAATAACATATTTAATGGTGGTTTGGAGGGTCAAAGTCCAGAATATACACGATATTCCTCCAAGCACCAACAATTCACTTACGTCCTTGCCCCCTCCCAGGATGGCTTTCAATACATATAATGGGCTCGTACCCACATCCCCGTAAACAATCCCAAGTGTAACTATTAATCCTGCAAGCGTAACTTTCCGTATTCCGGACTCATTCGAACTACTCATTAACCTTTTATACAAATGTAAAAAACTAAAAAACCAAAAACGCGCGTAAAATTATATAATATCGGGGGATTATCCACAATAAAAACAACATATTTTGGAATAAAATCATTTTTCAAAATCTAATTTGCATGTAATCAATTGTCATTCAGTGCTGTGTATTCCAAAAGGAGGGATTTGTGCCCGTTTTTTTTTGATTGGCATGCAAAAAGCGGGGCCGCATTCATTCAAAAGGAAACAGGATAAGCCGATGATGGCAATACCGGTAGGTATATTTCAATGCGATTCACCCATGCTTAGCTTTCATTTTATTTTAAAACAAATATTGCTAAAGCTGCTTTCCTTTCTGGCTAATGGAGGTTTCGGGGCAAACAAAAAATGTATGGCGGCGTTATGGAATTATTCGAAATCCCTTGTACAAACATTATTGGGTATTACCGCTATGATTGTAACCGTACATATTGATATCAGTACACCCAAGGGGCGGAGAATATTGCGTGTTCTTGAAAAAAGCAAAGGTATTGTTGAAGTTGAAAATTCTGCGGGCAACCCGGAAAACATCCCTGCTGGCAAAACACCAGATAACCTGTGGGATAAATTGAGCGAATGTTACGGGATTGATCTGCGGAAACTTTAATCCCCGCCTAACTTAACTTTCCGCACTCTATGATCACTTTCTTTTCGTTGGCAAGCGTGCAGGCAAACAAGTAAATGTTGCCGCCATCCTTTAACCGGAGTTTGTTGCGTAACTCATTGGTTGACAATGGGTAATTCCGTGTGCTAAGGTTGGCCTGTTTAACCCGTTCCGGCTTGTCTTTTACCGAATCCCAAATCCCCAACACCTCGAATACCCGTCCCGGGAAATCGGGAACCAATTCCGACGAAGTATATAAATGCGTGTTAATGTGCAGTTTATCCAGCCCAAACCTGTGGGCGGTAATCTTAAATGCACCGCTTTTCAGTATCGAAGCGTTAGGTTCATACAGGTATTTTTTTATTTCAGCAGTGCAGGCTACCGTTGCCCCGGCTTCTTCACTGGGAGTGAATCCAAATTTCTGCATGCCATTTTTGGTCAGGTTAATTGCATTAACTTCCAGGCTCAGCGAATTTTCCGCATTGCTTACCAGCAATATTTCCTTGCATTCGTTTTCCACACTGATAATGTGCACGGCAGTTGTCAGCGGCAATTCCCGCAGGGCAGACGCAATGTCCAGCATGGGCGACAACTTCATCATCACATGGGAAGCTTTTTGGTGGAGAAGGTTGTATAATGACGGCACATCCGGTTCACAATCCGATAACAAAACCAGTTTTTTCCCGTTCGGGTTGCGTCGGGCTGGATCCATGTAGATCCAGTCCGCATTATCCATTCCGCTTAAGTAACTTTCTGCGTTTGAGCATGCAACGTGGATATGTGCTTTGTCCAAAACGCTGAAGTTATGCAATGCCAGCTCGCAAAGTCCGGGATTCCGTTCCACATAGGTGGTTTTCTCAAACCGTTCAGACATGAAATAACAGTCGATACCAAACCCGCCCGTCAGGTCGACCAAAGACTTGCCTTCACATAACGATTTTTTATACAAGGCAGTAGCCTGCGAGGACGACTGTTCTACCGAAAGTTGTGCAGGATAAAGTATTCCCTCGGTTTCGAAGAACAAGGGAACCTTGTTCTTCATCTTCTGCCTCCCGGAAATTTGCCTGACAGCCAGTTCAATGTCAAGTTCATCGACACGGCCATACTTCAATTTTAGGTCGAAGACATCTTCATTTGCATGCCTGTAAATAAATTCACGGGTTTTCTCGTTCATGGCGAAGCTTAATTTGCCTCAAAATTAAAGCAATTAATCCAATTGGTGAAACAACAGCGGTTGTTTTAGTTTGTAAATGACAAGCAAAGGATGCCAAAAACTTCTTCCGGATGCCTTTTCCCCTGGTCGTGGCGCTTGGTCGTCACCACATGAGCACAACCCTGAAGTTCATTGTCCCGGGCTGTTCCTTTGCAAAATCGGAATTTGTCACATACACGTTCAGGTTACCTACCGAAAAATCATAATCCACAGTTTGAGTCCACAAATTGCCGCTCGAATCCTCATAATGGCGCACATAAGGCAGGTTTTGCTGGACTCCGTTGGTTACCAGGTAAGCAACGACCGTACCATCCTTGTAGACGGTGGAAGTTATTTCCGGCATCGAAAAATGGCTGGTATAATACCTGTTCAGC
>DATGXD010000172.1:0-8249 GCA_035299105.1 Paludibacter sp.
CCTGAACACCGATGTATATGTCCCGCTCGCCACTTTCCTGGGCCGGTTCAACCACGAAAATCCGCTGGCAAGCCAAATCCAGCAAATCACGGTGCAGGTAGACGATTCAAAAAAACTGCAGGAAGCTTCGAAAGTCATCGACGAAATCCTGCAACGCCATCATTTCAACAACGAAGATTACAACATCGTGGTACCGTTCGAGTTGCTGCAACAGGAAGAAAAAGAACGGCAAATCTACAATTTCCTGCTGGGCGCCATCGCAGCCATTTCGCTGTTGGTAGGCGGCATCGGGATTATGAACATCATGCTTGCCACGGTAATGGAGCGCACCCGCGAAATAGGCATCAGGCGGGCGATAGGCGCACGCAAATCGGACATTATGAGCCAGTTCGTCACCGAAGCCGTGGCCATAAGCATCACCGGTGGGATCATCGGGGTGATCCTGGGGGTTAGCCTGTCGCTGTCGGTCACCATGCTTACCGACATAAAAACCTTTATCCAACCTTATTCCATCCTGGTAGCCTTTGGATTTTCGGTGCTGGTAGGCATTAGTTTTGGATATTTGCCTGCAAAAAACGCAGCGAACCTTAAACCCGTGGACTCGATACGGTATGAATAAAATGCATTTACAATCCGAATTCATGTCAAAACAATAGAACCTGTATCTAACACAAACCAACATGCTTATTGAAATCAAAAACCTATCGAAGGATTATGTGATGGGCGGACTGAAAGTCCCCGCACTGATAGATATAAACCTCCAAATCCGTCAGAACGAATATGTTGCCATCATGGGGCCGTCCGGCTCAGGCAAATCCACATTCATGAATATCCTGGGTTGCCTCGATACGCCGACTTCGGGGCAATATTTTTTCAATAAAACCGATGTCAGCCACATGAGTGATGATGCCTTATCGCAAATGCGGAACAAGGAAATTGGTTTCATTTTCCAAAATTTCAACCTGCTACCGAGGTTGAATGCGGTTCAAAACGTGGAATTGCCCCTGATATATGCCGGAGTAAAAAGTGCCGAACGCCACAAGCGCGCTTTGGTTGCACTCGAACGCGTAGGGCTGGCCGACCGCATTCACCACAAATCGGGCGAAATGAGCGGCGGGCAGCGACAGCGTGTGGCTATTGCACGGGCTTTGGTGACCAATCCTGGCATTCTGCTGGCCGACGAACCGACCGGAGCTCTCGACTCGAAAACGGGCGATGAAATCATGGCTCTTTTCAACGAATTGCACCGCGATGGAAATACCATTATCCTGATTACCCACGAACAGGAAATTGCCGACCATGCACATCGCACGATCTTCATAAAAGACGGAAGGATCCATTCCGACCAAACAAATGCAGTCCGGAAAATTGCCAGCAAGCTTGGCTTAGTCAAAACTCAAATCAACTAATAGAATCAACTAATAGAATGAAGAAAATCATATTTTCGACTTTAATATTGTTCAGTTCCTGTTTCGGTTTACAGGCTGAATTGTACAAGCTTGACTTACAAAAAAGTATTGAAGTAAGCAAATCGAAAAGTTACACAATGCTTGAACTCTCAAAAGATTTGGAAATAGCCGAGTACAACCTGAAATCAGCCACCAGCAAGTTTAAAACGCACATCAATTTGAATTTTGTAACGCCGGAATATTCCAATACACTGCAACGGTATGTCGACAGTGCGGGTGTGACCTACTTTCCGCTCAAGCAGTTGAATTACAATGGAAATGTGGTTATCAACCAGCCTTTGCCCACCGATGGCTCCGTTTATATCCGTTCGGGCATGGAGAACACGAACGATTTCAAGGATTTTGCGAGGACATCGTACCTGAATACCCGTTTCGGCATTACGCAACCACTTGGGGCTTTGTATGGCTACAACAATATCAAATCGGGATTAAAAAGGGCTGAACTGGCTTACGAACAATCGAAAAAGAGCCTGAAACGAGCCGAACTGAATCTTATTTACCAAGTAAGCAGTGCGTTTTACAATTTGCTTTCGGTACAGAAAGAAACCGAACTGGCACGCCTCAACCTAGAACGCCAACAAGATGCCCGCGAAATTGCAAAACGAAAATACGATGCCGGCTTAATCCGCGAGGTGGATGCACTGCAAATGGAGGTCGATCTGGCCGAAGCAAAAAACAATTACGACCTTGCGCAAGTAGGAATGCAATCGGCAATGAATGCTTTCAAGGAACTGATTGGAATTAATTTCAGCGACAGCGTTTCCATTAGCAGCGAATTTAATTATGAAATTGTGGTTGTCGATCCTGAAAAGGCTGTTCAATTAGCATTAGAAAACCGCCTCGAAATCCGTGAACAGGAAATCCAACTGGAACAGAATAAACTCGACCTGAAGCGCGAAAAATCGAATGGGATGATTCAGGCTGATTTGACGGCTTACTACGAAAAAGCCGGTGTCAGCGCACAAAATATGAGCACTTCGCTCGTGAGTTCAGTTAACAGTACTTACAACAATTTCAAAACCCGCCAGGGGAACTATGGCGTAGGACTTGTAGTGTCGGTTTCGGTGCTGGACTGGGGCGAAAACCGGGCGCTGGTGAAAGCAGCCGAAGCCCGCCTGAAACAAAATCAATTGCAAAAAGTGGAGGTACAGCGAAGCATTGAACGCGAAGTCCGCAACTTGGTAGCCGACCTTAACAGCAGCCTCCAACGGCTCCAATTGCTCGAAAAGAATGTTTCGGTAGCCGAAAAGAGTTTCTCCATCACCCGCCAGCGCTTCGAGGATGGAGACATCGACAGCCAGTCGCTGGCGTTGGAACGCAACCGTTTGAACAATGCCTACACTTCACATCTCAGAGCTTACATCACGTACCAATTGCTTATTGCCGACCTCACCCGGAAAACATTTTTTGATTTTAAGAAAAACGAATTGATCAAGTAGCGGTAAACAAGTAAACGAGCAAACAAAGGGGTTGCAACTTGGATATGATTTTTACCTATATTTGCACCAATTCCAAACACCTGACAACATGAATATTGAAGAACTTCACGACTATTGCCTGAGCCTGAAGGGGGCAACCGAGGATTTTCCGTTCGACGAGGTAACACTGGTTTTTAAAGTGCAGGGGAAAATGTTTGCACTCATTCCCTTGGATGAGCCCGAACCGCAGATCACTCTCAAATGCGACCCGGAGCGCGTAATTTCACTGCGTGAAGAATACGAGGCTATTGTGCCGGCAAGGTATTTCAATAAAAAATACTGGAACACAGTAAAAATTGAACCCTCCATTTCAACTACCCTGCTTCGCGAACTGATTAATCATTCGTATGAATTGGTGGTTGCCGGGCTGCCCCGAAAACTGCGGGAAAGCCTGCAAAACGGATCAAGCCAAAAAGTTGTGGGGGAATAATTGGCATACATTTTCGCTAGTCTAAATAAGGAAGAACGGAATATCCCTCACTCCCCTAAATTGAGATCCAAAAGCTTTGATTTTTGCGTTGAAAAATTCTGCCGAAGCATTGGTGTTTCTGTTTTCGAAGAAATTCAAATTCTCCTCCTGTAAATAAATAGAGGTATCGTCCTTTGCCTTTTCGACATTTATTATTTCAAGATAGTCTAAAACTCCTTCTGGTAGCAATAACTCAAACCCACTCATATGCATTTGTTTTTGAGGACGAAATTAATGCTTTTAGAATTCCCCGCGACTTTTTGACTTGGTCCGTTTTTTATTTATTGGATTAACTATTTAATCGTCAATATATTTAAAAAAAATACAACAACAGCAATATGATATTAAACAAATTTACTGATTAAAATATTTTTTCATGAATGATATAATTTTCACAATAATTCGATTAGTTTTCAATTTATATTTTTAACTTTGCATTAACTGTTCAATTAATCGTATTAGTTAATACATAAAAAAAAAATAAAACCATGCGAAAACTATTCATTATATCAGTATGCTGTGCAATATCGCACACTATGACGTTGGCCCAGGAGATAAACCTAAAATTCGGAAAGATAAATGATTACGAACTCAAGATGAAGACTTACGAGAAAGACACAACTGCTGAAGCTGTAGTTCTATACGATGATGGTTATACTTATTATGAATGGGTGAATGATGGTTTTAGAATCAACCTGGAATTGAAACAAAAAATCAAAATCCTCAAACAAGATGGAGTTGACAGAGCCACTATTTCGCTTCCATATTATTATAAAACAAATAGTGACAGAGAAGCTATCAGCAACCTGGAAGCCTTTTCGTATAATATGGAAAACGGTAAAGTTATAAAAACCAAACTCGATAAAAAATACATTTTCGATGAAGAAATCAACAACAGATTCAGGCAATTAAAATTCTCAATACCTAATGTAAAAGTTGGTTCTGTAATTGAATTTAAATATAAAAAGAGTTCATATCATTTTTACGATATTCCCAACTGGTATATTCAATCAGACATACCGGTTGTATACAGCAATTACGAAGTTTTAATTCCTGAGTATTTTATATTCAACAATGAAACCAAAGGGTATGAAAAAATAAAGGTAACTGAGACACCCAAAAACCAACAATTCAATATCGGCATGACAGCAAATGGCGCAAGCACTGTATCCTGCCAGAGTCGGGATATAAAATTTACTGCCACCGATGTTCCCGCATTAAAAAACGAACCTTATGTTTGGAATAAAAACGATTTTAGTTCTGGTGTGCGGTTTGAGCTAAACGGTACTCGGTTTCCAAACAGCTTCTACAAGCTTTATACCCAGACATGGGAAAACCTGGAGGAAACAATCAAAAAAGAAACTGATTTTGGCTTGAATATAAAAATGTCCAACCCCTTCAAAACAGATGTTAAGTTACTGACTGACACGGTAAAAAACGAAAAGAAGAAAATTGAATTAATCTACGCATTCGTAAAAAAGAAAATTAGTTGGAATGAGTCATATTCATTTTATGGAAATAAAGCAAAAGAAGCAATAAAAAATAAAACCGGCGATAATGGTCAAATCAATATGATTCTTCTAAGTGCATTAAAAGATGCCGGCATAAATGCCTATCCGATTCTGATTAGCCGCCGTTCACAAGGCAGGATTCCATATACATATCCCTCGTTTGATAAACTGACTACATTCGTTGTTGCGGCAAAAACTACTGATGGAAATACGTATTATATGGACGGTTCAGCCGTTTATGGCGGGCTAAACATGCTTCCTGTAGATTTGTTGGTAGACAGGGCTCGGGTTTTTGAAGAAACAATTACCGAAAAATGGGTTGATTTGACTAAAATTGCAAAGAATCAGTCTGTATATTTCATTAACTCAGCTATAGATAAAGATGGTACGTTGTCCGGTGTTTTGAATTCAGGATATACCAATCAACTGGCTTACAAATACAAATCGAGCTACTACAATACAAAAGATTCAGTTGAATTCGTTGAAAACATGGAAACAAACAGCCATATTAAAATCAACAACTTTACTATTGAAGGCATAGACACCATATCCAATTTTGTAAAAGAAAATATTAATTTCACAAAAGAAATAAATCCAGAAGGTGATTACCTGTATATTAATCCAATGATTTTTATGCATATAGATAAAAATCCTTTTACCCAATCAGAACGCAAACTACCTATAGAATTTGATTATCCTTACGGATTTCAAATCAGTAGTACAATAGAAATTCCAGCGAATTATAAGGTAGAGGAGATTCCTAAATCTGTAAAAATTACATTACCTGAGAATGCCTGCAAATGTCTTTATCAAATTTCACAAGTCGATAACAAAATACAATTAAATTACCGGTTTGACTTAACACAGACTATTTTTCCACAGGAGTATTACAATGCTATTCGTGATTTTTATGCGCAAGTAGCTATTAAAAATGCAGAATTAATTGTACTAAAGAAGACAAACTAACTCATAAACTATTGCATATGAATAAATTATGTATGTCTGCTTGGTTACTCTTATTTTCAGTCTTTTGTTTTTCCGCTAATGACAGGATTGATTTAAGCATAAACCAGATTCCGGATTCCTTAAAAAAGAATGCTCACGCAGTAATCAGATATTCAAACACTGAATTTGAATATAAATCTGAAACAAATGGGTTGGAACGAAAGGAAATTTCCATTTCCTTTCTCAATAAGAAAGGTTCAAATTTATCGGTATTCAGATGTCCATGCGATAAATTCCGTGAGTTGAAAAGTTTTACCGGAAAATTATTTGATGCAGAAGGTAAGCTCCTTCGAAAATTTAAAATGTCAGATGTTAGCAGCACTGAATACTCGCAACAATTGGCTTCAGATGCAAAACTTTATTATTTTGATTGCGATTTACCTACTTATCCGGTTACTATTGTCTATGAATATGAGGTTACATGGAAAAATGGCATACTGGTTTTTCCGGCTTTTTATCCTCAATATGCACACAATCTATCAGTAGAAAAAGCCAACTACAAGTTATTTTTACCTGAAAATACGGAATACCGTAGCAAGGCTGTCAATATAATGCCTATTCCAAAGCAAGCCACCACAAAAGGAATAACGTGCTATGAATGGGAAACTAAAGGTTTAAATGCTATCGAATCAGAAAATTTTGATCCTGACCTAGATACTTTTGTCCCATTACTATACTTAAGTCCTGTGAAATTTATTTATGATGGTGTGCCCGGTGTAATAACCGATTGGAATTCTATGGGAAAATGGGAACATAAACTAATTGTTGGGCGTGACAATCTTTCTGACGAGATAAAGGGCCGTATAATTGAAATGACCAAAAATGCTTCCTCCGACCGTGAAAAAGTACGAATTATATATGATTATCTTGGAAAAACAACACGCTATGTAAGTATTCAGCTTGGTATTGGCGGTTATCAGCCCATGCCTGCGGCTGAAGTTTGCAAAACTGGTTTCGGAGATTGCAAAGCATTGTCAAATTATATGAAGTCTATGTTATCGGCCGTTGGAATACCCTCCTATTACACAGGTATCAGAATGGACAAGAAAGACAAAACACTTTACGCAGATTATGCCAATTTTAATCAAATGAATCATGTTATTTTACAGGTTCCACTACACAAAGACACTTTATGGCTTGAATGCACAAATCCGAGAGTACCTTTTGGCTTTATACACAATGGAATATCCGGACATGATGCGTTGGTGGATTATGAACAAGGAGGTAAAATAATGAAACTTCCTGATTATCCAGATTCCCTAAATATTGAGAAGAACTGTACGAATGTAATTCTGAGTGAAGATGGGAGCGCAACAGTAAACATGAATAAGAAATGCCAGTTAAAGATTTATGACAATTATGACTGGTTTCCTCTGGCAAAAAGCAACGAACAAGCTGACAATTTACGGGAAGACATAAAGTTGCCAAGTGTTAGTATGGGCGAAATTCAAGTACAAGAAAACAAATCTGCATTACCAAGCCTGGCTATTGGCTATACATGGACAACTCCCCTGTACGGAACCAAAACAGGAAACCGGCTGTTTGTTCCGGTTAATCCTTACAGGGATATGTACGATGGATTAAAAAAGACAAAACGGATACATGATATTAGCATTTCTGCCGGTTATAAAAATATTGACAGCATTTCTATAACAATTCCATCTGGATATGAAATTGAAAGTATGCCTGCACCAGCAAAGATTAAAACTCCATTTGGCAATTTTGAATCAACATTACAAGCAAATTCCCAAAATATACTTATCAAACATTCACTCTTCATATCTTCAGGAAAATATAGTGTCTTTGCTTATCCTGATTTTGTAACTTTCCTTGAGAAAATAAGTTCAAATTACAAATCTAAAATTATACTTCGCAAACGTACATCTTAATCTAAAATACAATAAGATCAGCCCATACATTCAATATAGCCAATTGACAAACTTGATATGGTATAAATAAAACTCCTACCATTTAGTGGCAGCTGGCTTACCCAAGAAACTCTTGGGAAGAACTGGACTAAAATAGTATTGCAGCACGCCAATAAACACACAAATCCCCGCCAAAACATATATCCGGCGGGGATTTGTTGTGCTTATCCGGAAGCTAAGCTGCAGCTTCCTCCTTCCTTTTTTGCCGGAGTCGCAGCTCCGGGTCTCCCATCCCGGGTATAGTATAAAAAAAAAGCCCCGCATACTTCCGTATGCAGGGCTTCAAGGACGGCGGCTACCTACTCTCCCACCTTTCGGCAGTACCATCGGCGTGGACAGGCTTAACTTCTCTGTTCGGAATGGGAAGAGGTGGGGCCCTGTCGCTATAA
>DATGXD010000173.1:0-5841 GCA_035299105.1 Paludibacter sp.
AACTATCAAAAAGTTTCTGAAAGAGAAATACAACAAACCCGGTGAAGTGTTTTGCGGGGTAACACATCGGCTTGACCGTCCGGTAAGCGGTGTGGTGCTGTTTGCCAAAACAAGCAAAGCCCTGGCTCGCCTGAATGACATGTTTAAGACGCAACAGGTGAAAAAGACTTATTGGGCTATTGTAAAGGAAAAACCCGTTCAGCCTGAAGGCCGGTTGGAACATTTTCTGGTTCGTAACGAAAAACAAAACAAATCGGTGGCTCATGAAAAAATGGTGCCGGATGCGAAAGCAGCTGCGTTAAGTTACAAACTCATCGCGCATTCCGATACCTATTATTTGCTGGAAGTACATCTTGAAACCGGCCGTCATCACCAAATCCGTTGCCAGCTCGCCAAGATGGGTTGTCCGATTAAAGGCGACTTGAAATACGGCTTTGCACGCTCCAATCCCAATGGTGGCATCAGCCTTCATGCACGAAATGTAGAGTTTATTCATCCCGTTTCCAAACAACTTATTCAGATTACAGCTCCTGTGCCCGAAGATGATAAGCTCTGGTTGGCTTTTGAGAAAATGGTATAAAACAAATGCACATAGATTCTATGTGCATTTGTTTTATAGATTAATTTATACAATTGGAATATAAATCTCCGTTTTCAGTTTGCTTTCTTCAACCTGATTGGGATTGCTGATATACTTCTCAAAGCAGGGAGCGCTTCTTAATTCAAGTCCACTCTCAAGCAGCCAGTTATAATAGATGTAATCATATACCTCATCGAGATGTTTGTAAGCCCCCTGGTACAGGAAGCAGGCAAACTTTCCACCTTCAATATTTTTCACTCCGATTTCTCCAATCGGTTTTGCCGGTTTATGAACAACCAGACAAGCATCATAACGTAACTTATCGGCATCTGTAACATTTGGATCGTCGTGGCTCAAACCGATATGTTCAATTCCTGCCGAAAATAATTTCTGCTCTTTTACTTGTTCCCAAAGTTTTTTCCACGCTTCCTCATAGTTTAAACTCCGGTAATCACCTGTCAAACGAACATAAATGGCTGTTTTTTCTGGTATCTGAATAATTTTTGGACCCTTCAGATTCAGGTCGTGATTTGTCTTTTTTTGTTCCATAATCTTGAATTTTTTATTGTTTCTAAACTCAATTGGTGAAACATTAAACCAGATTTTGAAAGCTTTAGAGAATGACGACGGAAGCTCGTATCCAACATTATAGGCTATTTCCTGAATGGGAAGGGTTGTAAACCGCAGCTGTTCAGCCCCTTTTTCGAGGCGTAAACGCGTGATATAAGCGCCAATCGGTTCATTCAGAAAAGCCCGGGTAATCCTGTGAAAATGAAAGGGTGACAGGTTTGATATTTCTGCCAGAACGGCTAGATTCATTTCTTCAGCCAGGTGGTTGTTGATGTAATCTACAATGATGTTAATCCGCTTCTGATACTCCAGCGTTGTCGAACTCTTAGTTTCCATATTCTTGTTTACTATTTCGGAACAAAAATAATACCTTCAACAGAATAAGACTTTTCCTGTCTTGCTGTATATAAAGAAATAGAAAATTAAACGCGGGAGTTATAATTTTTCAAAAACCTCTTTGGCAAAAGTCTCCAATCCCGGATCACGGGCACCCATCAGAAGTAAAACGGTTGGTTCAGAAATATGAGGTTTCATTGCTTCCACCAATTGGTTTCTATTTTCCACAAAGAAAGCTTTTTTCCCCAGTTTCTGAATGTCGGTTATCAGGTCGTTGGCCGAAATGTCTTTTACAGCTGAACCGCCGGCATAAAAAATCTCGCTCATCCATATTTCATCTTCCGGACGCAACACGGCTGCAATTTCCTGTACAAAATCATTCCGCAGGAATCGGGTAGGGCCGTAGCCATGAGGCTGAAACCAGGCAATTACTTTTGGAGCAATAGGCTGGCAAGCCGAGATGGAAGCAGCACATTTAGCAGGGTTGTGGGCGTAATCGTCAATGAGCAATACGCCGTTTTTTTCGCCGATAATCTGGTGGCGGCGGTAAATGCCTTCGTAATGAACCAGTGCCTCGGCACAAGTCTGGATGCTGACACCTGTTTGATGCACTACAGCAATGGCTGCCAATGCATTTTCCATATTGTGCTTTCCAACGGTGTTCATTTTGATCATTGTGCCGTTTACGCTGAACTGAATTTGTAAACCTTTTTGAACGAAATCGCTGCCTACATAACCGGCCTGTTGGGTTTCAACTGCAGCAAAATCATTTTCTGCATTTACCGAAAGTTCGGCTGCTAAACGGTTTGAGCGATTTGTAATAAACATGTCTTTAGTATTGTCGCGAAACGTCCCGAAGATGTTTATCAGCTCGTCAATTTCCTGATGGTCTTTGTCAATGTTCAATAGAAGTCCAATTTCCGGATGATATTGCACAATGGACCCATCGCTTTCGTCGGCTTCAATCACCAGCCATTCGCCTTTACCCACTTTGGCATTTCCTATTTTTCCTTCGCGGATAATGCTTGTCAGTCCGGCACCGCTGATTATGCTAGGCTCTAAACCCGCATATTGCATGATGTCAAAAATCATAGCTGCCGTGGTGCTTTTTCCCGACGTACCGCCCACGGCAATCGTTTTTTTGCTTTCGGCAATCAATGCCAACACCTGCGAACGTTTCAGGATAGGAATGTTCAGTTCTTTGGCTTTCTTTACTTCAAAGACAGTGTCTTCAATGGCAGTAGAAACCACTACCAAATCGGTTTCTTCGTTAATGCCGCTTCCGTCCTGCAAAAAACAGCGGATTCCTTCCGCTTCCAGTTTTTCTTTGGTCTCGTTGGGTGTGTCCGGCATAAAATAACGGTCGCTGCCACTTACGTTTTTACCAATGCCCTGCAGATACTGGGCAATAGCGCTCATTCCGGTACCGGCTACCCCGATGAAGAATATATTGTTGAATTGATTGATATTCATGGTTTTGTGTTGGATGTTTCCTGTTGATGTCTCCTGTTTGAATAGGAATCCAAAAGTAATTAAAAAAATAGGTTCATGCAAAAATGTAATGGGTTGTAGGTTGGTTTTAACTGGATTTAGCCACGTGCTCAAGGCTGGCGGCCGATTTGTTCGTTTTGTGAAAATATTATAAATGAAAAGTTTCTTGCAGTTTTTAACGGGGATTTCTGCAAAAGGAGTTCCCGTTTTTTATGTGCGCCATCGTGCCGGCTTATTGTAGCTCTGCTTTGCGTGTTGTTGTTTTAGGTAAAACATTCAATTGTCTTATATTCGTTGGTTTAGCTAATTTGTAGTGTGGAATCTTATTGTATTATAGACAGTAATTAATGTGGTCATATTGTAATAATTACAGTATTCAAATGTTTGATAATGTGTTTTATAACATGGTTTTTCGGTGTTGCGTAAGTGAAACAATATCGTATTTTTGCAACCGAAAACAAACGAATATCCATGCCAACCGAGAATATATACAATCCCCATGTTTCTGTCGACTGTGTAGTGTTTGGCTTTGATGGCGAAAAATTGAAGGTGCTGCTTATCGAGCGGAGCATTAAGGAACAAAACGAACTCTATAATGATAAGAAGCTTCCGGGGAGTATTATCATGAACGATGAGGATTTGGACGATGCGGCTTCGCGCGTATTGTTGGAATTGACTGGTTTGAAAAATATCTACCTGAGCCAGTTTCGCAGTTTTGGCGGTCCGCAGCGAACAAAAAATCCGCGTGATATTTTGTGGTTGGAAAACACCACCCAGTTGAAAATAGGGCGTATCATCACCGTGGCATATGTGGCTTTGATTAAAATTGACCGCAAAATTCAGGTGAAATCAGACAATACGCAAGCCAATTGGTACAATTTAAATGAGGTGGCGGGGATGAATATGGCTTTCGACCATGCTGAAATTATAAACAAAGGATTGGAGTATATCCGTCATAATCTGGATATTGAACCGCATTTGCTTTTTGAATTGTTGCCCCGGAAATTCACCATATCCCAATTGCGTTCGTTGTACGACACAGTGCATCAAACCCGTTCGGATGTCCGGAATTTCCAGAAGAAGGTAGCCCAGTGGCCCTATGTAGTAGCTTTAAATGAAATGGAAGAAGGCGTGGCGCACCGGGCAGCGAGGCTTTATAAATATAAAAAATGATTGAAATGTAAAATGAGAAATGTAGAATGAAGGAATGTATTTCCTATGCTACATTTTTAATTTCTACATTTTTAATTTCTACATTTTTAATTCGAAATATATGTATCTATTAGGTTATGATTTAGGAAGTTCGTCGGTAAAGGCGAGTTTGGTAAATGCCACCACAGGTGAATGTGTGTCGTCGGCATTTTTTCCAAAAGTAGAAATGGAAATTATTTCGGTGAAAGCCGGTTGGGCTGAACAAAACCCTGAAATTTGGTGGAAAAACCTGAAACTGGCCACACAAGTGGTGTTGGAAGAATCAGGAATTAATTCATCGGATATCAAGGCTATCGGTATTTCATATCAAATGCACGGGCTGGTGCTGGTTGACGAGAACCAACAAGCTGTCCGCAATTCGATTATTTGGTGCGACAGCCGGGCAGTTCCTTACGGCGAAAAAGCTTTCAACGCTTTGAGTGGCGAGAAATGTTTATCTCACTTATTGAATTCGCCGGGGAATTTCACCTTGTCGAAAATGGCCTGGGTGAAGGAAAATGAACCCGAAAACTTTGCAAAAGCAAAATATTACATGTTGCCCGGCGACTACCTGGCCATGCGCATGACCGGCGATGCCTGCACTACCGCTTCGGGACTATCGGAAGGCATTGCCTGGGATTTCAAAGCCGAAGCTCCTGCTAAATTCTTGTTCGATTATTTTGGATTCGACACGAATTTGATTCCGGATATTGTTCCAACGTTTGGTCAACAAGGAAACCTGAAAGCCGATATTGCCGCCGAACTGGGATTGGCTGCCGGAACTCCGGTAACTTACCGTGCAGGCGACCAGCCAAACAACGCCCTTTCGCTGAATGTGCTGAATCCGGGCGAAATTGCCGCTACCGGTGGTACCTCGGGTGTGGTATACGGCGTGAACAGCGATTCGAAATACGACCCACAATCGCGTGTCAACTCGTTTGCCCACGTGAACCATACTTCCGGTGCCACCCGCGTGGGTGTTTTGCTTTGCATTAACGGAACGGCCATCCTGAATACCTGGATTAAAAACAATGTGGCTCCCGAAGGTATTAGTTATGCCGAGATGAACGAACTGGCTGCCGGGATTCCTGTTGGAAGCGAAGGCGTAAGCATTATTCCTTTTGGCAACGGGGCGGAGCGTGTATTGGGCAACCGGGAACCCAACTGTTCTATCCACGGGGTGAACTTCAACCGCATTACTAAAGCCCACTTGATCCGTGCGGCCCACGAAGGCATTGCCTTTTCGTTCAAATACGGTATGGACATTATGAACCAAATGGGCATTGAAACCAAAACCATTCGTGCCGGACATGCCAATTTGTTCCTGAGCCCGATTTTCCGCCAGACCTTGGCCAATATCACCGGCGCAACCATTGAATTGTACAATACCGATGGTTCGGTAGGTGCAGCACGTGGAGCAGGAATCGGAGCGGGGATTTATAAAAATGCCGAAGAAGCATTTGCCACCTTGAAGAAAATCCAGGTGATTACGCCCGAAGAAAAAGATGTGGAAGCTACGAAAGCGGCTTATGAAAAATGGTTGGAAAACGTGGTTTCCTAAAGGGTGGTTTTAATAAGGCCTTATTGCAAAACTTATCAAAAACAAAATAAACATCAATACTAACTTCTCTTATCCCCTTTAGGGGTTAAGGGGCAAATAAAAATTATTATGT
>DATGXD010000174.1:0-3573 GCA_035299105.1 Paludibacter sp.
GTTCACACTCGATGCCCGTTACAATTTAATTAGCGACATGTACCAAACAAAAATCAGTTCCTTGACTATCGACAACATCCCGGCCAACACCTTTGTTATATCGCTGGGCTGGAAAATATTTTAATATATAGCGAAAATTCCGCAACTTCCCAACGCCTGTTTCGCATCCAGTGAAACAGGCGTTTGTGTACCTGCCAACGACAATTTCCACATCCGGTTCGGTCTGTTTTCCACTTATTTTGTATCTTTGCATTCCGAATAAAACAAACCGCACATGAATTTAGAATCAACGCTTACCAGTTTAGTAGCCGAAGCAGTCAAAAACCTCTACAATTTCGAGGCTGAGTTATCCCAGATACAAATCCAGAAGACAAAAAAAGAATTTTCGGGCGACCTTACCGTGGTCACTTTCCCGTTTGTGAAGGCAGCACGCAAATCGCCCGAACAAGCCGGCCAGCAGATAGGCGAATACCTGATACAGAATAATCGGATAATTTCAGATTTCAATGTGATAAAAGGTTTCCTGAACCTGAACATAAGCAAAAGTTACTGGCTTGCCCGGCTAAACGAAATTCATGCTAACCCGGCCTATGGCACGGCATCCGAAGCCGGAAACCGCGGCCTGATGATGATTGAATATTCATCGCCAAACACCAACAAACCCTTGCACCTGGGCCACATACGCAACAACCTGCTCGGGTTCAGCATTGCCGAGATCCAGAAAGCAAACGGCTGGGAAGTGGTAAAAACCAACATAGTGAACGACCGTGGCATCCACATTTGCAAATCGATGTTGGCGTGGAAACTGTTTGGCAACGGCGAAACACCCCAAAGCAGCGGTCTGAAAGGCGACCATCTGGTTGGGAAATACTATGTCGTTTTCGACAAGGCTTACAAAGCGGAAACCAAGGAACTCATGGAAAAAGGCATGAGCGAGGAAGAAGCAAAAAAATCGGCACCGCTGATCATGCAGGCACAGCAAATGCTGCTTGCCTGGGAAAACAACGACCCGGAAGTGCGCCAGCTATGGGAAACCATGAACGGCTGGGTGTACGAAGGTTTCGACAAAACATACAAGCAACTGGGCGTTGATTTCGACAAGATATATTACGAATCGGAAACCTACCTCGAAGGAAAATCGGAAGTGGAACGGGGTGTGGAACTCGGCGTTTTCAACCGCCGTCCCGACACATCGGTTTGGGCCGACCTGACTGCCGAGGGGCTGGACGAAAAACTGTTGCTGCGCGCCGATGGCACCTCGGTTTACATGACCCAGGACATTGGAACGGCCAAACTACGCTACAACGATTACCCCATCAACAAAATGGTGTACGTGGTGGGCAATGAACAAAACTACCATTTCCAGGTGCTTTCCATCCTGCTCGACAAACTGGGCTTTGAATGGGGCAAGAGCCTGGTCCATTTCTCGTACGGCATGGTGGAATTGCCCGAAGGAAAAATGAAAAGCCGCGAAGGAACCGTGGTGGATGCCGACGACCTGATGGAGGAAATGATTGAAACAGCCCGCGAAACATCGCAGGAACTGGGGAAACTCGACAATTGCACGCCCGAAGAGGTTGAAGCCATAGTGCGCATGGTTGGCCTGGGGTCGCTCAAATACTTCATCCTAAAGGTAGACCCCCGCAAAAACATGACCTTCAACCCGAAGGAATCCATTGACTTTAACGGCAACACCGGCCCGTTTATCCAATACACCCATGCCCGCATCAAATCGGTGCTTCGCAAAGCAGCTGAAATGGGCATCGGCTTTGGCAAACTCGAAAACCCGGCCATCGATATTTCCGAAAAAGAAAGCTACCTGGTGCAACTGGCCACCGGCTTCCCGTCTATTGTCCGCGAAGCCGGCGATGAATTCAGCCCCGCACTGATTGCCAATTACATTTACGACCTGGTAAAGGAATACAACCAATTCTACCACGATTTCTCCATCCTGAAAGAGGAAAACCCCGATGTAAGGCAGTTCAGGCTGGTACTTTCCGAAACCATCGCCACCATCATTAAAACGGGCATGGGATTGCTGGGAATCGATGTACCGGAACGAATGTAACAGAAGCAAATAATTAACCTTTTTTCCACATATCGCTTATGAAAAGAATTCAACTTTTCCTTGGGATTGCCCTCATGCTGGCTTCATCCTGCTCCACCGGATACAAAACCTACAAACAAGGCGATTATTACAGGGCCTGCATGGAGGCTATTGAACGATTACGGTCGAATCCCTACAGCAAAAAATCGGAATACGTGCTTACCAAGTCGTACCCATTGGCCGTGCAAAATGCCGAACGAGAAATCAACAACGCCCGGTTGGCCAATAACACAAGCATGTACGATGTGCTGGTAATGCAATATGCGAACCTGAACCAGCTGGCAAATGCCATTTACCACTGCCCGAAAGCAAACCAGCTGATTCCAAAGCCTGTGGAATACATTGCGGAATTGAGTGCGGCAAAACAACAGGCTGCCGAGCAAGCCTACAACATGGGAATACAAGCAGTAGAAGCCAACACGATAGAACAAGCCAGGCTGGGGTTCAACTATTTCAGCAAGGCCAACGAATATGTGTACGGCTACAAGGATGTGCTCCTGAAAATCGAAGAAGCCCGGTATTATGCAACCTTGCGGGTAGTGGTGGAAAAGCCCTATACCAGCAACAAATACCAATACTCGGCCGATTTCTTCTACAACAACTTGCTGTCGGAAATGGACCGAAGCCTGAAAAACCGTTTTGTCCGCTTCTACACCCCCGAAGAAGCCGCCTCGGAGAACATGAAAGACCCGCATCAAATCATAGTCTTGAACTTCGAGGATTTTTCAATCGGCAACATCACGGAATCGAGCAACACGGTAGAACTTAGCCGCGACAGCGTGGTTGTGGGTACGGTGAAAGTGGAAGGGAAAGTCTACAACACTTACAACACGGTAAAGGCGAAACTGATTACCAACAAGCAGGAAATCAGTTCCACAGGCGTATTGAGCCTCAGGGTAATTGACGCTACAAACAACCGGGAACTGCAACGGCGGAACTTTGCCGGGAAATATGTATGGAACACAACCTGGAGTTCGTTTCAGGGCGATGACCGTGCCTTGACCGAACAACAGAAAAAAATGTGCGCCCAAAACCATAAGCCACAATTGCCGCCCCCACACCAGGACTTGTTTATCGAATTCACCAAACCGATTTATTCACAGGCACTTTCGTTCGTGCAATCGGTATACAGCCGTTACTGAAAACCCTATACAAAAACTATCCGTCGGAACTATATTCCACAATACTTTTAGCAAAACAAAGAGCTGCCTCCATTGCGGAAGCAGCTCTTTTTATTCCCAAATCTTACAGGAGGGTATTATTATTCCACCACTTTCTTCATGGCAGTCATGGCAGCGCGCAACTCTGCACCGCAGATCTCGATAGAATGGTTGCGGATAGCGGCGTTTACTTTCACCAGTTCGAAGTTGTCCACATGGCCATCTTTGCCTTCGTTGAAGTTCTTGCCAATCACGTTGGTATCGATTTTCGACATGAAGTCAGCCAACAACGGCTTGCAGGCATGG
>DATGXD010000175.1:0-7121 GCA_035299105.1 Paludibacter sp.
GAACGAAACGCTGCGGTTGCTTGCGTTGGAATGTGCTTCGCGTGTTTTGGCCCAGGAATCAAAGTCGGCACGTTGGATTGCAACCGATGCCATCCGCGAGCTGAACAATGAAAAAGTGATTGTCCGCACCAGGAAATCATGCTTGTAGGAAGTAGCTGTAATGCGGTATTTCAGGGAAAAATTCATAACGTGCGGTTTCGGCATTCACCCGGCAGCAATAATGCTCCATCCCGTTGCTCACCATAAAAAAATCCACCTTTAGTTTGGCGTTATATACGGCCACCTGGTCGAATGTGGCTTGTGTTATTGGAACAGTAGGCGCTTTTAGCTCAATAATAACCAATGGACTGGCCTGCCTGTTGTACAAAATGGCATCACAGCGCTTTTTCAGCCCGTTCAACACGTGTTGCTTTTCCACAGCCAGCAATGCGGCCGGATAACCTTTTGCTTCGACCAGGAAACGGATAAAATGCTGCCGCACCCATTCCTCGGGAGTAAGCGCAACCCAGCATTTCCGCTGTGTGTCGAAAATTAAAAATTTACCATCTTGCTTTTTTATCCGAAAGTTGTATTCCGGGAGGTTAAGTTGCAACATTTTTAGTATTTTTGTTTCCACTTCGTGAAATGAAATAAAGGAAGAATCCGAGGCGAAATTACTAAAACATATTTTAATACCGAAGTGTATGAAAACAAAAAAGGAGATTGTTGAAAACTGGTTGCCCCGCTACACGAAACGCCCGTTGAACGAATTCACCGACTATATATTGCTGACTAATTTCAACAATTACATCGAGCTTTTTGCCGAATGGTACCATGTGCCGGTGGTAGGACGCGATGGCACCATGCCCAACGCTTCGGCCAACGGGATTACCATCATCAATTTTGGTATGGGAAGCCCGAATGCGGCCATTATTATGGATATCCTGTCGTCGGTACATCCGCGTGCAGTCCTGTTCCTGGGCAAGTGTGGCGGACTGAAGGACAAGAACAAAACAGGGGATTATATACTTCCGAGTGCTGCCATCCGCGGCGAGGGGACTTCAAACGATTATTTCCCCCCTGAAATTCCCGCTTTGCCTGCCTTCAACCTGCAACGTGCTGTTTCGTCCAATATCCGCGATTTCGGGAAAGATTACTGGACCGGGACTGTATACACCACCAACCGCCGGGTGTGGGAACATGACGAAAAGTTCAAGGAATACCTGCGCCTGACCCGCGCACTGGCTATCGACATGGAAACCGCCACCTTGTTTACAGCCGGATTTTATAACGGGATACCTACAGGCGCCTTGTTGCTGGTATCTGATATGCCCATGCAGGAAGATGGTGTCAAAACCATTGAAAGCGACCAGAAAGTAACCACCAATTTTGTGGAAGAACACCTCAAGATTGGAGTGAAAGCCTTGTCGTCGCTGATTAACAACAGCAAGACTGTAAAGCACTTACGGTTCGAATAAACTCCTAAACCAACAAACCAGAAAACCGCTATTGTGGCAAAGCAAGATAATTCATACGAACAAATCCTGGCCGATCTCCGCAGGAAAGCGTACGCGCCCGTTTATTTCCTGATGGGCGAGGAGCCTTATTATATCGACCGGATCTCGGATTTTATCCAACAACACGTTTTGGATGAAACGGAAAAGGAATTTGACCAGACTATTTTGTACGGGAAAGATATTGATGATATTTCCATTGTGATTAATGCTGCCAAGCGTTATCCCATGATGGCCTCCTACCAGGTTGTCATGGTGAAGGAAGCACAACTTATCAAAGACTGGGACAATTTGGTTCATTACCTTTCGAACCCGCTGAAATCGACGGTCCTGGTGTTTTGCTTCAAATACGGCACACCCGATAAGCGCAAAAAATGGTTCCAGGAAATGAACCGGGTGGCTGTGGTGTACGAGTCGGTAAAACTCCGGGATTATGAAATTCCCGCATGGATTGCCAGGTACGCCAAAAGCAAAAACGTGGCCATGGAGGAAAAAGCGATTGAAATGCTGGCCGAATTCCTGGGTACCGATTTGGGCAAGTTGATAAACGAACTGGAAAAGCTGATTCTGACCAAACCCGCCGGGGCCACGCGCATTACCCCGGAGCTGGTGGAAAAGAATATCGGTATAAGCAAGGATTTCAACGTGTTCGAGTTACAGGCGGCACTCATTAACCGCGATGTGCTGAAAGCCAACCGGATTATACGTTATTTTGCCGACAACAAGAAAGCCAACCCGCTTGTGGTCGTGTTGTCGCAGTTGTTCAACTTTTTCAGCAACTTGATGTTGTACCATTACTTGCCCGATAAAAGCCAGGGTGCCGTTGCTTCCGAATTGAAGGTGAATCCTTATTTTGTGAAGGATTACCAGAAGGCGGCGCAAACCTTCGGGGCATGGAAAACCATGAATATCCTTGCTTTAATCCGCGAAACCGATGCGCGTTACAAGGGGATTGACAACCCCAGCACTTCGGAGGAGGATATCATGAAGGAACTTATTTTCAAAATGTTGCACTAAGATTTTGTTTTCCACAAGGCTTATTCTTTTTTCCCCCCAAACCAGAAAAATATTTATTAAATGTCTATCGATAATATTCCCCATAAATTCATTGAACTGATTGCCCTTGCACTGCAGCTTGCCGAAAAGCAAATATTAAATGCCCTGAAATTATTCGAAGAAGGGGCTACCATCCCGTTTATAAGCCGGTACAGGAAGGAGATGACCGGGGGTATGGACGAGGTGCAACTTAGCCAGGCCTTTGAGCAATATGAAAAACTGTGCGAGTTGGCCAAACGGAAGCTGGCTGTGCTGAAGTCGATTGAAGAACAGGAAAAGCTAACTCCCGAACTGAAATCAAGGATAGAAAATTGCTGGAATATCACCGAACTGGAAGATATTTACCTGCCGTATAAACCTAAACGCCGAACGCGGGCTGAGATTGCCCGTGAAAAAGGCTTGGAGCCGTTGGCCAAGATGCTGATGAAGCAACAATCGGATGATGTGGGGCGTATGGCGCAACAATTTGTGAAGGGTAAGGTTGAAAATGTGGAAGATGCGTTGGCCGGGGCCCGCGATATAATGGCTGAGTGGATCAATGAAAGTGAGGCGGCCCGTAATTCTATCCGTATGATTTTTGCACGCGAAGCTATTATTTCGTCCAAATTAGTCAAAGGGAAAGAGGAAGAAGCCCAAAAATACAGGGACTATTTTGAAATGAGTGAAAAACTGGCCCGTTGTTCGTCGCACAGGTTGTTAGCCATGCGCCGCGGGGAAGCGGAAGGCTTTTTGAGGGTGAATATTTCGCCGGAAGACGACCACTGCCTGGAAAAACTGGACAGGATATTTGTAAAAGGCGAAACAGAATCGTCGCAACAAGTAGCTGATGCAGTTACCGATGCATACAAGCGCTTATTGAAGCCAAGCATTGAAACCGAGTTTGCAGCTGAGAGTAAAGCGAAGGCCGACACGGAGGCTATCCGCGTGTTTGCCGAGAACCTGCGTCAACTTCTGTTGGCTCCACCCTTGGGACAAAAGCGCGTGCTGGGTATCGATCCCGGGTTCCGCACCGGTTGTAAGGTGGTTTGCCTGGATGCCCAGGGCAATTTGCTGCATAACGAAACCATATACCCGCATCCACCTGTGAACGAAACTTCGCAGGCCATGCGCAAAGTGCAAAAAATGGTGGAGGCTTACGATATCCAGGCCATTGCCATTGGAAATGGAACTGCGGGGCGCGAAACGGAGCAATTTATTCAAAATACCCGATTTGACCGGGAAGTGAAGTTGTTTGTGGTTAGCGAAAATGGCGCTTCGATTTATTCGGCTTCGAAAATTGCCCGCGATGAATTCCCCGATTATGATGTGACGGTGCGCGGTGCGGTTTCCATCGGCCGCCGCCTGATGGACCCGCTGGCCGAACTGGTGAAAATAGACCCGAAATCGATTGGGGTGGGGCAGTACCAGCACGATGTGGACCAAAACCTGTTGAAGAAGGCGCTCGACCAAACGGTGGAGAATGCCGTGAACCGCGTGGGGGTGAACCTGAACACGGCCAGCAAGCACCTGCTTACCTATATTTCGGGGCTCGGGCCGCAGCTGGCACAGAATATCGTGGATTACAGGACCGAGAATGGCGCTTTCAGGAACCGCCGGCAATTGATGAAAGTCCCCAAAATGGGTGCAAAGACTTTCGAGCAATGTGCGGGCTTCCTGCGTATCCCCGATGGGGAGAACTTGCTCGATAATTCGGCCGTGCATCCCGAAAGTTATCCGGTGGTGGAAGCCATGGCCAAGGACTTGGGAGTGGATGTGCGGGAACTGGTACGCAACAAGGAAGCAAGGAAACAGATTGAACTGCAAAGATATATTACCCCGGAAGTTGGTTTGCCCACCTTGAACGACATCATGCAGGAGCTCGAAAAACCCGGCCGCGACCCGCGTAGCGGCATCAAGGTTTTTGAGTTCGACCCGGGTGTGAAGACCATTGCCGACCTTCGAACGGGTATGGAGCTGCCCGGGATTGTGACCAATATCACTAATTTCGGTGCTTTTGTGGATATAGGCATCAAGGAAAACGGATTGGTGCATGTGTCGCAAATGGCCGACCGCTATGTGAGCAATCCCGCCGAGATAGTGTCGGTACACCAGCATGTGAAGGTGCGCATTATTGAAGTGGATCCGGGTCGCAAGCGTGTGCAGTTGAAGTTGCTGCAATAAACCGGACATCCCACCCCCAACCCCCAAAAAAATCTGTTTAGCCCCCCCAACCCCCAGATAGGGGCTTTAAGGCTTGTGTTCTGCTAGGTTCTGGCGGAATGTTGATAAGTTTTTTAAAATTATCCTAATAATTTATTTTGAATTTATCAAATTATCTTTATCTTTGGAAATTCATATTCTTAATAATTTTTCTTTTCAAATACTATAGTAGTTAAGGTTTTACAATAAAAACGTTATATTGCTTTGGGTTTGTTTTCTCGTTCCTGCTTGAAAGTTTCTTTCTTTACCATTTGATATTCTATCAACCCACGGCTGTGGGATTCGATTTTTTTCCTTTGTCTTCCTGTTTCCAACCTAAAAAGGGTTTTGAATATTTGCGGAACCGCGGCTATATTTAAACGCCTTGTTTCGATAAGGAATTCAAAAAGGAACTTTAAAAATAAACTAACTTATATACTGTCTAATTATGAGATTACATTTAAAAATTGATTCATCGAATCAAATTGTCCCTTTTGACCATCAACCGCTATTGGTTGGAACTATCCACAAATGGCTGGGAATGAACAATGAGCATGGTGAAGTTTCGTTATACTCGTTTTCGAGGTTAGATGATGGAAAACCCGTGAAGGGTGGACTTAAATTCGGTGACAGAGCCAGTTTTTTTATTAGTTCGTACGACGAGGAACTGATTAAGAAACTGGTTTGGGGCATACAGCAGGATAAGACCATGTTTTGCGGATTGGCCGTGAGAGAGATTGTCTTGGAGCAAGATCCCGATTTGTCGCATAGGGAGCGTTTTTTTGTGGCGAGCCCGATTTTTATCAAAAGGCGTTTTGAGGATGTGACCGAACATATACTTTACACCGACGAGCGCGCGCCCCAGTTTTTGAAAGAGACCTTGCAAACCAAAATGAAACTGGCGGGAATGGACGATGATGATTTTGAAATATGTTTTGATGCTACACACGCAAAAGCCGGACTCAAACTGGTGAATTACAAGGGGGTGCAAAACAAAGCGAACTGGTGCTCGGTGATTATCAAGGGCAGCCCGGCCGCTAAACTTTTTGCCTGGAACGTGGGCCTGGGCAATAGCACAGGGATAGGCTTCGGGGCGATACGGTAGGGATTGAGGGAGTTTTTTGACCAGAATTGCGGAATTTACAGAATTACAGATTTTCGAAATTTATCTTAACTGGTGATTGCTATACCGACACGGGTGATTGCTATACCGATTCAGGTGATTGCTATACCGACACGGGTGATTGCTATACTGATTCGGGTGATTGATATACTGATTCAGGTGGTTGCTATACTGACACGGGTGATTGCTATACCGATTCGGGTGATTGCTATACCGACACAGGTGGTTGCTATACCGATTCGGGTGATTACTATACTGATACGGGAGATTGATAAAACGACTTATAAAAGAGTCGGCTTAAATAGTAACTTAAAAAAATACTTATGGAAGAAAAAAAGTTTAATTGTAAGATGGAAGATGTGCCTGTTGTAGCAGGTTTTGTTTTTGCAAGCTTTGAGAAAGACAAAGCAGACTTTGTAAAGTATTCATCGGTTTTTGCCGACCCGTTTGCAACCAACGTACGGGCTAAGCAGAGCGAATGTTACGAGATTGTAAAGTCGGGGGATGTGATTAAGCACCAGAAGGTGGTTAAGTTGCAAATGGATGGTAAAATAGCCGATTTCCGACTGGGTATGAACCAAGTGGAAGGTTACCTTAAATTTGCGGATGGTACGCTGGATATTCAGTTGACGGATTTCGGGTTGAAAGCTATTCGTACGGCTATCAGCAATGACAATGTGGAGAAAATTATTTCAGAAGGACGGTCGCTTATAGGCAACCTGAAACGGAACGAGGCTGCACTTAAGGCTAAAGGAATGAACCCCGACCTGCTTACCGGATTGACCACTTTGGTGGGTGAAATTGAAGAGTTGAACACGAACCACAACTCGAAGAAGAACGAACGCAGCCGTGCTGCCGACGGTAGTATCAAAACTTTCAACGAATTGTGGGACATCACGGGAACCATACTGGATGCCGGACGTGCACTCTACCGTGGGGTGGATGAGGTGAAACTACGCGAATACACCATAGCCAACCTGCTGAAACGGGTGCATAACGCTAATGGAAACTCCACCGACGAAACTGCTCCGAAAACAGACGCACCTGCTTAAGGACTTCTTAACCCTACGGGCGGGAAACTGCCTGTGGGGGATTTTTGGGACAGAATTGACAGGGTTTTTGACAGAATTACAGAATTGACAGAGTTTACAGAAAAGAAAATAATTTTTGACAGAATTACAGAGTTTCACAGAATTTACAAGAAAGAAAATAATTTTGGACAGAATTACAGAATTACAGAATTGACAGATAAGAAAAATATGTAATTGGAA
>DATGXD010000176.1:0-12178 GCA_035299105.1 Paludibacter sp.
AAAGTCAGGTCGATGTTCGCCTTCGAGGCCGAAACCAAGGCGTGGGTCACCCGTTCGATGTGGCCGCCGGCCAGGTAATGCGCTTCCAACCCATCGCGCTGCACCTCTTTGATATCGGCTTTGTGGGCCTCGATCATGCACTGCACAATGGTATGAGGCGGCACTTTACGAATCCGCATCAGGAACAACTGTATCAGCGAGATATTCACGCCTGATACTTTGGCCGAAATCCACAACAGGAAAGGCACATAGTAAAAGAACAACAGCACCAGGATTCCCAGCACAACCAGTCCGATAATTTCTATTCCAATCATAATTCCTTGTTTATTAAGTTTATATTAAATAGTTACGAGTTATGAGCTTGCCGCCGTAGGCAGGTTACAAGCTGGAAGGCGTCCGTATTTATAACGTCGACCGTATTCTTGATTAATTCTATTTTTCAAGTTTTTCAACCAACACGTTGGTGTTCATGACCTGAAGCACAACTATTTCAACCCCCTGGTCAATGAATTCGGAATTTGTTTTCGCTTCAACTACATGTCCGTTGACTTTAACCTTCCCCATTGGAGCCAGCCGCGAAGAAGCTACACCCTTGTCGCCCACCTTGATTTCCACTTCATGCAAGGGTTCCACCTTCCCTTCAATATTGGTTTTCAAGGCAAACCGTTCCAGCATTTTCGACCGGAGGAAAGCCCAAATAGTGGCCCCTACCAAGAAAACACTTCCCAACAGGGTCAGGTTTCCGGCCGATGGTCCAAGTTGGGAATATGCGTAAACGATAGCGCCCCCGATAAACAACGTGGCTGCAATACCCGCCAACGAAACCCCCGGTACCAGGAACAATTCGAGCAACAGGAACACAACCCCGAGCAGGAGAAGTACTATGATGATTGTAATTTCCATAGAGCAAGTTTTAACGCGTTAAAGGTACGGAAAAAAGAATAAAACACAACCATTTCGTCACTTATTTAAAAAATAAAATAGCGCGGCAATACGATCTACTTCAATAACTATTTATTTTTCAGGGATATAATTTCCTGATTCCGGGCTTGTAGTGTTTTCTGGTCAATTTGTTTTTTTAGTTCAATAATTTTCTTTTCCAATTCGAGAATCAAGATGTTCAACGACTCCCGCTCCTGCTGCGAATCGATTTGCATGTATTGCGTATACAGGCTTTCGAGGATATTCTTTTTCGTGTCTAATTCCGACACCAGGCCACGCATTTCAGTCCAGGTTTTAAGCGCTTCCTTGTTTTTAAATTGGTCGGCATTTGTATAAACCACAGAATCGTTAATAACAAATTCGATTTTCTTGTCAGCCTCCGGCAAATTGTTTTCCAACCCGACCTCATTATTGCCAGAAGTAACAACGGCATTGCGGTGTACTTTCAATTGGGCTGCATTACGCAAGTAATTTTTATCTTCGGTGCGTATAATGGTCTTAGTTTCGTTGGGGACAAAGGTGTAAACCACCACTTTGCCCGCCTGTTGATACCGGTCGGTGACGAACCATCCGATTTTACGTTGCTCGTCGACAACCAGCATGTAATCGTTGTAGGGCGAATTGAAAGGCATACCCAGGTTTTCAGGGGTCAAATAGGTTCCGTTCGAGGTGTTGTACCTGCTTACAAAAATATCGTATCCTCCAATGGAATTTTCGCCATCGGAAGCATAATAAATGGTCACCCCGTCGAGCGACAGGAACGGGTAATTTTCGTTTGCCCGTGTATTGACCACGCTCGACAAGGGAACAGGCTCGGACCATGAATCCAGCAATTTGTAGGATGTGAACAAATCCAGTTGCCCCTGGATGGAATCGGAATAGTAGACCCGGTCTTTTCGTTGCGTCGTGAATTTAACCTTTTCGGCATATTTCCTTGATGAAAGCTTGAGCGGCTCAACAGTTATTTTTCCCAATTCGTTTCCCGATTTATAAAACCGGATAAAATCGTTTTTGTTCACCACCACGCTATCCAGGATAGCTATATCTTCGACCTTATTCAACAGTTTTGCCGCCTTCTCCGCTTTCCCCACCTTCCTTTGCAACTCCGCGATTTTAGGGTCATCGGGTTTCAATGTTGCATTGTAGGTCTGGTACGCCATTACCGATTCATCGAATCGGTAGGCATTGAAGTACAATTCGCCCAGGAACAAATCGCGTTGCGGGTACTTGTTGCCCGACATTTCGAAATGAACAATCGCATTTTCAAAATCCTTCAGTTCGTAGCAACAACGCGCATACCGGTAATTGTACAGCGCATCGCCCGGCTTCTGTTTCAGCAAAGCCTCATACACCTCACGCGCCTTTGCGTATTGTTTGCTATTGAAAAAATTTTCGCCCTCGGAGGCTTTCTGCGCCCACAAAGCAAAATTTGCAACCAGAAAAAGTATTGTCAGTTTTAGTTTCATCAATGGCCAAATTCTTAAAAAGAAAACAAATCCGTTCTTTCTCACACCACATTTCCATTTGGGAATAAGCACCTTACAATGCAAACACAACAAAGAAAGCATTCATTTCCAAACGAATACAAAGATAGGATATTTAGAGGGAATATCGCAACGGGAATTTATTTAAAAACCATAAAGTCATTCCTATCCTCCCTGACAGTTCTAACACAGACATTTCCCGCTCCAGCCAATTTTTCAAGCCGGAATTTAGCTCGCACCTTGATTTTTCATTCTGTTTCAATTCTTCTACCAACCAGAAGAGGACTATTCAGATAAAAACAATTAAATAAGCCCTATTTTGAGGAATGAGGGTTGCACAAAAAAATAAAAAGCAGTACTTTTGTGAAAATTTGGGCATTTGTAAAAAATGCCTCGAATCCAAACGGAAATTCGAAAAACCTATAATATTTTTTATGCAAAAGTACAAGCCCTTTCATTTAGTTTTGGAAGACGGAACCGTTTTCGAAGGGAAATCCTTCGGTTACGAAAAAGCGGTTGCCGGTGAAGTAGTTTTTAATACAGCCATGGTCGGGTATCCCGAAAGCCTAACAGACCCTTCCTATGCGGGACAGCTGTTAGCCATCACGTTCCCGCTGGTTGGCAATTACGGTGTTCCGAACAACACTTTCCAAAACGGACTTTCTACTTTTTATGAATCGGAAAAAATTCAGGTAACAGCACTGATTATTTCCGATTTTTCTTTTGAACACAGTCACTGGAATGCCGTGAAAAGCCTGGGCGACTGGCTTAAGGAAAATGAAGTTCCCGGCATTTTTGGAGTGGACACCCGCGAATTGACAAAGCTGGTTCGCGAAAAAGGAACCATGAAAGGTAAACTCGTTTTCCCCGATGGCGATGACACGGAGTTTATCAATCCCGATGATGAAAACCAGATTGCCAAAGTAAGCTGCACCGAAGTGCTAACTTACGGCGAGGGCAAGAAAAAAGTGGTGCTGGTGGACTGCGGCGTAAAGCACAACATTATCCGCTGCCTGGTGAAACGCAACACAACCGTGATTCGGGTACCTTGGGATTACGACTTCAACCAACTGGAATTTGATGGTCTGTTTATCTCGAATGGCCCGGGCGACCCGGCATATGCCACTTCCACCGTCCAGAACATCCAGAAATTCATGCAAACAGGCAAACCGATTTTCGGGATTTGCATGGGCAACCAGCTGCTCTCCATTGCCGGCGGGGCTAAAACATACAAGCTGAAATACGGTCACAGAAGCCACAACCAACCCGTCCAACTTGAGGGCACCCAAAGGGCGTTTATCACTTCGCAGAACCACGGTTTTGCCGTCGACAACAAAACACTGGGAACCGAATGGGAACCGCTGTTCGTGAACATGAACGATGGCACCAACGAAGGGATCCGCCACAAAACCAACCCCTGGTTCTCGGCCCAGTTCCACCCCGAGGCTTCTTCGGGCCCTACCGATACGGAATTCCTGTTCGATGTATTCCTCAAAACGCTTGATGGCTTCAACAAACCTATTGTTGAAATGATTGAAGAGGAAATGGATGCCCGGTTGGTGACCAAGCAACTTTACAAAGGTGCAGAAAAAGGCGAAATAAAGAAAGTACTGGTACTCGGTTCAGGCGCGTTGAAAATCGGTGAAGCAGGCGAGTTCGACTATTCCGGCTCGCAGGCGTTGAAAGCACTGAAAGAAGAAGGCATTGAAACTGTGTTGATTAACCCCAACATTGCCACGGTGCAAACTTCGGAAGGTATTGCCGACAAGGTGTACTTCCTGCCTGTAACACCCGATTTTGTAGAACGGGTTATTGAGAAAGAACGTCCCGATGGCGTATTCCTTTCGTTTGGCGGACAGACAGCATTGAATTGCGGTGTGGCGCTTTTCAAAGGCAAAGTGTTCGAAAAATATGGTGTCCGAGTACTTGGAACCCCCGTACAATCGATTATTGACACCGAAGACCGTGAGATTTTCAACCAGAAATTGTCGGAAATCGACGTAAAATACATTAAGAGCGAAGCTGTTACCAATTACGAGGATGCCAAACGCGCAGCCAACGAACTGGGTTACCCGGTGATTGTCCGGGCGGCTTATGCTCTGGGTGGACTGGGTTCGGGCTTCTGCGACAACGACGAAGAACTGAAAGTGATTGTCGACAAGGCTTTCTCCTATTCGCCACAAGTATTGGTCGAAAAGTCATTGAAAGGCTGGAAAGAAATTGAATACGAGGTGGTTCGCGACCGTTACGACAACTGCATCACGGTTTGTAACATGGAAAACTTCGACCCGCTCGGAATACACACCGGCGAAAGTATCGTAGTTGCACCTTCGCAAACGCTGACCAACAGCGAATACCACAAACTACGCGAACTGGCTATCCGAATTATCCGCCACATTGGCATCGTGGGCGAATGCAACGTGCAATACGCCTTCGACACCGAATCGGAAGACTACCGCGTGATTGAGGTAAATGCCCGTTTGAGCCGTTCTTCGGCTCTGGCTTCGAAAGCCACCGGTTATCCGCTCGCTTTCGTGGCAGCCAAACTTGGCTTGGGCTATGGGCTTCCAGAACTGAAAAACTCGGTGACAAAAGATACTTCGGCATTTTTTGAACCCGCCCTCGACTATATCGTATGTAAAATCCCGCGTTGGGACTTGGGTAAATTCCAGGGGGTTTCGCGCCAGCTGGGTTCCAGCATGAAATCGGTGGGCGAAATCATGTCTATCGGACGCACGTTCGAAGAAGTGATCCAAAAGGGAATCCGCATGATTGGTGTGGGAATGCACGGTTTTGTGGCCAACAAGGAATTTTTTGTTGAAGACCTCGACAAAGCCCTGAGCGAACCTACCGACCGCCGTATTTTCTACCTCGCGCAGGCATTGGAAAATGGCTACACGGTTGACCGCTTGCACGAACTGACTAAAATCGACCGCTGGTTCCTGCACAAACTGGACCGCATCAAGAAAATTGAAAAGGAGCTCGCTGCTGTTGAATCGCTTGCAACGCTTCCCGATGAATTGCTGAAAGAAGCTAAGATTGCAGGATTTTCCGATTTCCAGGTTACCCGGCTGGTAAGCAAGTGCGGCAAGGATGATATGGACGACCAAATCAAAGTGACCCGTGCACATCGCAAAAGCCGCGGTATTGTCCCGGTGGTGAAACAAATCGATACGCTGGCAGCCGAATACCCGGCACAAACCAACTACCTGTACCTCACATACAGCGGCGTGGCCGGCGATATGAAATACCTGGGCGACCACCGTTCGGTGGTGGTACTTGGTTCGGGGGCTTACCGTATCGGTTCGTCTGTAGAATTCGACTGGTGCGGTGTGAACGCCTTGATGACTATCCGCAAGGAAGGCCTGCGTTCGGTCATGATTAATTACAACCCCGAAACAGTTTCGACCGACTACGACATGTGCGACCGCCTGTACTTCGACGAGCTGAGCTTCGAACGGGTTATGGATATCATGGAACTCGAAAACCCAATGGGAACCATTGTTTCGACCGGTGGCCAGATTCCGAACAACCTGGCCATGAAGCTGGCGGATGCCAATGTCAACATACTCGGAACACAAGCCGTGGATATCGACCGCGCCGAAGACCGCCACAAATTCTCGTCGATGCTCGATGAACTGGGCATTGACCAGCCACGCTGGAAAGAGTTGACCACATTCGACGATGTGAACGAATTTGTAAAAGAAGTGGGGTTCCCCGTGCTGGTGCGTCCTTCGTACGTGCTTTCGGGTGCAGCCATGAATGTTTGCCACGATGCTTCCCAGTTGGAAAACTTCCTGAAACTGGCTACCGAAGTGTCGAAAAAACACCCGGTGGTTATTTCCGAGTTCCTGGAACGCTGCAAGGAAATTGAAATCGATGCCGTGGCCAACAAAGGCGAAATTCTGGTGTATGCCATTTCGGAACACGTGGAATTTGCCGGGGTGCATTCCGGCGACGCCACTACACAATTCCCCCCACAGAAAATTTATGTGGAAACCATTCGCCGTATCAAGAAAATTGCCGGAGAAATAGCCAAATCGCTCAACATTTCAGGCCCGTTCAACATCCAGTTCCTGGCCAAGGACAATTATATCAAGGTGATTGAATGTAACCTCCGTTCGTCGCGTTCATTCCCGTTTGTTTCAAAAGTATTGAAACTGAACTTTATCGAGCTAGCCACGAAAGTCATGCTTGGTATGCCGGTGGAAAAACCTGAAAAATCGGCCTTCGACCTCGACTACGTGGGTATCAAGGCCTCGCAGTTCTCGTTCCACCGCCTGCAACAGGCCGACCCGGTGCTGGGCGTGGACATGGCTTCGACCGGTGAAGTGGGCTGTATCGGCGACGACTTCTCCGAAGCTATCCTGAAATCGCTGCTTTCGGTAGGTTTCCGGATCCCGAAAAAACGGATCCTGATATCTTCGGGTGAACCGAAATCGAAGGTGGAATTGCTCGATGCCTGTGCATTACTACAGAAAAAGGGTTTCGAACTGTTTGCTACCCGCGGTTCACAGCGCTTCCTGAGTGAAAACGGCGTACAAGCAACTGCCGTCCAGTGGCCCGATGAAGAAGGCGACTTGAATGTAAAAACTATGTTGTCGAACAAGGACTTCGACTTGGTTGTCAACATCCCTAAAAATACCTCCGAACGCGAATTGCGCAACGACTACACCATCCGTCGTGGAGCCATAGACTTCAATATTCCCCTGCTTACCAATGCCCGGTTGGCCTCGGCATTTATCACTGCTTTTTGCAGCATGGAGGTGGAAGATATCAAGATTAAAAGTTGGGATGAGTATTAAACACCCAGAAGAAAGTGGCTACAAAACCGGTTTGCAGTAGGCAAGTCGCAAGTTTGGGCAAAATGAAAGTAGGAAGCGGGCAAAATCAATAGCCCGCTTCTTTTTTTATATGCAAATCTATGGTATTCGGTAGGACCTGTTTCTTAATCCACCCAAACAACAGCAAGAAGTTCCGTCCCGTGCCATTACCTTATTCCCACCGCTTAAATTCCCGGTTTATACACCGATTCTACTTTAACTACAAAACACATTGAATTAACAAAACTAACCGCTTCCCATTTCGTTATAAAAGCACGTTGGTGGAACATTCGGAACCATGCTCCCCGAATACAAGGAATTCGGATTTTCCACCGCATGATAATTTGTTCCTGCGAACAAGAAAGTAAGTTTGAGTATGTATAGAAAAACGAAAATGGAAAACGAAAATGAAAAAATATACCAAAGTAATAACCATCGTGCTGCTACTATATAGTGTAGCAGCCAAGGCACAAACCGGTACTTTTGTGCCAGAACTTGCAAAGTTCGATACAGCCATGCTAAACCTGATCAGCCAGTACAATATTCCCGGAGCCCAACTGGCAATCACCTACCAGGGAAGAATAGTTTACAACCGTGGTTTTGGCTATGCCGACACCTTAAGCCATACGCCTGTGCAACCCGGCAACGTTTTCAGGATTGCAAGCCTTACGAAACCCATAACATGCATTGCCATCATGTATTTATATGAACATGGGTTGTTGAACTTGGACGACAAAGTTTTTGGGCCCGATGGAATTTTAAATGATCCTGCCTTTCAGGAAATACAAGACCCCAATGTGGCAAAAATCACCATTAGGCACCTTCTTACACACAGTGCGGGGTGGGACAGCAACATATCGGGCGACCCGGTATTTAATCCATACAACATTGCAATCGCCATGAACGTGCCGCCGCCTGCCGACCCGGAAGCAATCGTCAAATTTGTCCTGGCCCGCCACACGCTCGACTTTGAACCCGGGACCCAGTTCCAGTACTCCAACTTTGGCTTCTGCGTGCTGGGCCGGGTAATCGAGAAAATTACCGGCGAAAGCTACGAAAACTTTGTGCGCAACACCATCCTGGGCCCACTTGGTATCAGCGACATGTATTCCGGAAAGAATTTAAAAGACAACCGGTTGAAAAACGAAGTGGTTTATTACGACTACACAGGGGCGCCGCTAACAAAATCGGTGTACGACAACGTGACACTTGTGCCATGGCCCTATGGCGGTATCAATATTGAAGGCATGGACTCGAACGGAGGCTGGCTTGCATCGGCAGGCGATTTATGCAAACTGCTCCTGGGGATAGATGGACTTCCTGCAACAACGGACATTATCTCGCAGGAAACCAACGACATCATGTCTCAACCAACAAATATCAACAGTTCGTATGCCCTGGGTTGGGGCATCGACCCCCAAAAAAACCTTTGGCACAGGGGTTCGATACAAGGCACCACCACCGAAATGGTCAGGGGAAGCAACCAGGTGAACTGGGCTTTACTCCTAAATTCACGGCCTGCCGATGCCTCCCAACTAAATTCCGCGGTTGATAATTTTGTTTGGAACTTGATTCCGTCCATCGGGAAATGGCCGGCAGGGGATATCCCTACAGCAATCGGGAACCAGGACAATCATTCCCAAACCGGGATTTACCCAAATCCTTCGAACGGGAGATTCACAATCCACAGCAACTCCCCTTTTGATTCCGTAACAATCTACGACACCAGAGGAGAAATAGTAGGCTCGGTAAAGGCGGGGAACAACAAGGCCGGATTTATCAATGTATCTTACCTTCCAAAAGGTGTTTATTTCCTGCAAATTGGGAACGGGCAGGACTTGCGCACTGTAAAAATCATCATAGAATAACACCTGCTCCCCAGTATTGAACGGGAACCTATCCATGCCGGGAAATGGAAGGTTCCATCTTGTTTTTTCATCACAATGCAGCTTGAATATCAACATATTAAAAACTTATCAACATTTTCGCCATTTAAGGAAACGGCTTGGCATTTATTCGGGCAAAATTTGTTTCTTTGCACACAATTGAACCAAGCATTGCCCATAAAAACCCATCTGTTCTTCCATGAAAGAAGAAGTCATCGAAAAACTGAAAACCCTGGCCGAATCCGCCAAATACGATGTGTCGTGCGCTTCGAGCGGCACCTCCCGGAAAAATACGCCGGGTGGCATTGGGAATACATCCGGTTGGGGAATCTGCCACAGTTTCACCGAAGACGGCCGTTGCGTGTCGCTGCTGAAAATCATGCTCACCAACTTTTGCATTTACGACTGTGCGTATTGCATAAACCGGCGGAGCAACGACATCAGGCGGGCAACTTTTTCTGTCGGCGAACTGGTGGAACTAACCATAGAATTCTACCGGCGGAACTATATCGAGGGGCTATTCCTGAGTTCAGGCGTGATCAACAATCCCGATTACACGATGGAGCGCATGGTGGGGGTAATTAAAACCCTGCGTACCGTACACAAGTTCAATGGTTACATCCATATGAAAAGCATTCCGGGTGCAAGCCAGCATTTGGTACAGGAGGCCGGGCTGCATGCCGACAGGCTGAGCGTGAACATTGAAATCCCCACCGAGGAAAACCTTAAATTGCTGGCTCCCGAGAAAAACCACGAAAGTGTCTACAAACCCATGCTCTATATCCAGCAAGGCATACTTGAAAACAAAGAGGAACGCCAGAAGTTCCATTCGACACCCCGTTTTGTGCCGGCCGGGCAAAGCACCCAAATGATTATTGGTGCAACGAACGAAAACGACAAGCAGGTCCTGAAAACATCTGCCACGCTTTACCAGAACCCCGGCATGAAGCGTGTTTACTATTCGGGGTTTATCCCTGTGAACACCTACGACCAGCGGTTGCCTGCATTGAAGCAACCACCGCTTGTCCGCGAAAACAGGCTGTACCAGGCCGACTGGCTCATGCGTTTCTATGGCTTCAATGCCGAAGAAATTGCAAACGACCAATTCCCCGACCTTGAACTGGAAATTGACCCGAAATTATCGTGGGCACTCCGCCATCCCGAATATTTTCCGGTCGACATCAACAAGGCAGACTACAACACGATTTTGCGTGTCCCCGGCATCGGGGTAAAATCGGCCAAGCTGATTGTGGTCTCGCGCCGTTATGCATGCTTGCGGACCGCCGACCTGAAAAAAATCGGCGTTGTCTTGAAAAAAGCGCAATACTTCATAACCTGCAATGAATTGGCAGTCCAGAATGTAAGCGAAACATCGCCCGAATATGTGCGCCGTGTCCTTACGGAAAAAAAAACACCCAAAGGAAAAAACGACCCAAACCAGTTAACGTTGATCTTCGAATAAATATTATTGACCTGTCAAATGACGATTTTCCACTACGACAAAACGTTCGAAGGTTTACTGACAGCTGTATTCCACGCCTACAACCGGAAGACTTTCCCTGAAAAGCTCCTCGGGATTGATGAACCCGAACCGCTTTTCGTGGAAGATAATTTTACGGTCGTAACAGCAGTAGAAGAGTCGGCACGTGTATGGAAAGCATTGGAAAAGAAGCTAATGCCGATAACGCTCAACCTGATCCGGTACGTTTGGCTTTCGGAATTGCCGGGTAGCGACGAGTTGATTTTCCGCTACATCCGCAAGACCTTCGACAGCCAACACTCCATCGAAACAAATTTCACGGATGACGATGTGCTTGCATTGCGCAACCAGGCCCGGAAAGTTGACAAGGAACGAATGCGGCTGATTGAGCTGGTTCGTTTCCAAAAAGCAGCCGATGGGGTTTATTTCGCACCCGTATCGCCCGACCACAACACGCTGCCGCTTATCCTCGACCATTTTACCGACCGCTTTGCCGACCAGCAATGGGTGATTTACGACACGAAGCGGAATTACGGTTACTATTACGATTTGGAAAATATTTCCGAAATCACTTTTGGTGACACAAACAACTTCCAGGAAGGAAAACTGGACGAAAACCTGATGGCGGCAGACGAAAAACAGTTCCAGGAACTTTGGAGAGGCTATTTCAAAGCCATGACCATAAAGGAACGCCTGAACCCGAAATTGCACCGGCAGCATTTACCTCAGCGCTACTGGAAATACCTCACAGAAAAACAGGAATAAAAGAGGGACAAGCAGCTTCCTTACCGCTTGCCCCTCTTTCAATTTATCATTCCAGAATGGCTATTTTATTTGAAACTTGTCGGCATCCTTCCATACCGGGAACTTTTCGCGATAAACCTTCAAGGGTTTCGGTAAGATTTCGGCAGTGTAGACCGAGGTTTTATTTTCGTGGAAAGGAAGCAGGGAATTGGCTTTGAAATCGAGCAAGGCAGAATGCCCGTCGTATTCAATGCCGAGGGCATCGACCCCCACGCGGTTCACGCCACAAACATAGGCCTGGTTTTCAATCGCGCGGGCCTGCAGCAGGATGTCCCAATCCCGGATGCGCCGTTGCGGGAAATTTGCCACGTAAACCAGCAAATCATACTCATTATCCACATTGCGCGACCAAACCGGGAAACGGATGTCGTAACAAACCAGCACACAAATACTGAAATCGCAGTATTTCACAACCAACCGCTTGTCACCCCGTGTGAAATGCAGGTTTTCGTCACCCGGGTTGAACAAATGTCTCTTGTCGGCCGTTTCCACATGTCCCGAAGGGAAAACAAAAAAAGCACGGTTGTATACCTTCCGGTTTTCAGCGGCCATGAAACTTCCCGTAATGGCCAGTTGGTACTTCTGGGCCCATGAACGCAGTGTTTTTACTGTATGCCCGTCCATAGGTTCAGCCAAATGGAGCTTGTCGGTGCAAAAACCGGTTGTAAACATTTCGGGCAAAACCACCAGGTCGGTATGTCCTGACAATTGGGCCAACTGCTCATCTACCTTTTGCAAATTGGCCTCCACATCTGCCCA
>DATGXD010000177.1:0-9973 GCA_035299105.1 Paludibacter sp.
ATACCCGTTCTGGTTGACGTTCGTATTCGAGTTGAATATCTGCCTGAAATTCGACACGGTCTGGTACAGCGACAACCGGTAACCAATCTGGGAATTAAACCCCAAACGTACGAAATTAATTCCGGAACGCGCATACATATCCGAGCCTGTTTTGTAATTGTATTCCGTTTCCACTTCATCCACAAGTCTTAAAGCATGTAATTTGTATTCCTTTTTCACCGCTTCGGGTTGTTTCCCGGCATAAAAGCGGGTATAACTTTCGTCGCCCATATTTAAGCCTGTGTAATACAAATAGAGGTTGGTTGTTTCATCGCTCCTGTCGTATGCCAGCGCTTTTTCGTAATGCCACCTCGAAAGCAGGTAATTTCCTTTCTGGAAATAAGCATACCCCAACCGCTGTTGCAAGGTTTTGAAATCGATATCCTGGCGCAGGATAGTGTTTCCCGTTTTAACCAGGTTATCCCAATCCCCTTTCAAGTACAAATCCCAGGTAACCGAATCAGCGGAATGATGGTTGTATTCCTGCGAACGGGTCGGATTAACAGTTAGAAAAAAGAATGGAACAAGGAGCATTACTTTATACATGTGGCACGGATATTAATTTTATCTGAAAATACCTTGAATTCACGAATCCCATCTTGGGCGATTGTGACCGTTGATTGGGAAGACCTGCTTGTTTTACCGGGGTAAACCAATTGGGTTTCCGACTCAAGTTCAATTTGATTGGCGTTGGATTTGCGTTCGGTTTTGACGGAGCAGCTCGTAAACCTCACATTCACAATATTTTTAAACGGCGATATGAAATCGTTTAACCACACCAGCAATTTGTTCCGGCCGATATAATTCAACGGAATGTAATCCTGAACCGTGATTTGTTCAGCCGTGTTCAGGAAAACTTTATAGGCGCCGAGGAAAAAATGATAAAGAAGCGATTTTTTGCCCCCGTAGTAGGTTGTGAAATAAAACATTTTCCCATCGTAAACATAGTAGGCAACATCGCCGGTTTCGCGGCATAGCAGGTATTTATTGTTATATGCATCGATATAGGCGTTCCATTCTTCGGTGGCGGGACGGTTTTTATGGTCGGCAAACGAAAATTTCAAGTTGTCTTCGGGCAAAATATTGAAGGCCTTGGCTAGGATGTTGTCCGGATTCACATTGCTGACCAATTCATTCTCGGCAGGTACCGCAAACTGGTTTAACTCCACCTCCTTGTCTTTAATACTATAAAAATATGCAATGGGGTAAACCTTCGTTTTGGAACCGATTGCCGGCTGGTACTGGATCTGGAAATGCAAATGCGGTTCGGGTGAACGGCCCGAATTCCCGCATTGTGCAATAATTTCCCCCGCTTTCACAAAATCGCCGGGCTTGACCTTGACAGAGCCTTTCCTCAGGTGCGAGACCTGGGAATAAACCCCGTTGTAATGATGGATAACCACCGAATTGCCCCAGTTGTTTTCCGTGTTTATCTTGCCTATCTCGTTGTCCTCGATATCGTCGGCCACCGCCTCGACCACTCCATCTGCTATTGCCACCACCGGTTTTTTAAAACAAAAGTAATCTTCGCGCAACAGCCCGGTGCCCCGGCATGTTAAGCCGTTCGAGTCTTTTATCATAAAATCAAGAGCTTTCCCCCACTCGCCCAGATGGGTGAATTTCCCATCATATCCTTGAGTGACAGTCCATTCACCCCAAAACGGCAAACTGAAAATTTTATATGCCAAGTTTGAAAACCTTTCGGAATTGCTCCTGAAAGTGTACAGGTTGATTTCGGGGCTGTAATGCTGGTAAGGGGTGAGATGCAAACCAGTGGTTTTCGAGCGTTGTTGTAAAAAATACAAAAAAAGGATGACGACAAAAGAAAATGGAAGTGAAAACACGGGCAACTGGATGAATCCCAGTAATTTGAAAAAAAACAGCAATACCAGTGAAGTGAGTGGAACCAGAAAAATGGTCCAGAAATACGACTTCTTGGATGGTATGATAAAAAAACCGCCGACAGCAAACGCCACCATCATGTAATTTGCCCCGATATTGTAATACGTCAGGCTGGCGGCTTCGGAACCGGTGAAATGTGCAAACAAATAAGCCGACAGGAACCCGACAACCGACAATGAAAACAAAATCCTGGAACTGGCAACCAATGCCAGGGCAATGCATAGCCCCGAAACGAGGTTGCTCTGGAAGAACATGGAACTTAACGACCTGAGGTAAATGTCCACCAACTTATTGATGGGGAACGAATCGATGGACTGGAAAATATCGACCAGGTCCTTTCCCCCGACAGCATACATTTCATTCAGCCAATAAATGCTCCGTTGGGTAAGCCCGAGATTCTCGAACTGCGAGGCCGGCAGCATTAAAAACCATGTTGAAATGACGAACGGTATGCTCAAATGCGGCAAATTGTACTTGTGCAACCAGCCACCGAGCGACACGGAAATGAAAAGGCAAAACATTGTCATGATAACCAACAAGCTGAAGAATACGAGGCCCGGGTCGAAAAAGGTACCCATGCCAAGCCCTGTCAGCAGTGCATTGAAGCTGTAAACACCTGTGCGCAAGTCGGTTTCGTTCAAGTGCAGGGCCTTGCCCAATGCAATGGACAGCACCACTGCAAATAGCCCGCTTAGCCCGGCGTAGAAATTAAAAAACGACACCATGATCAATACCGAGGCCATCAGGCGGTTATTCGAAAAGAAAATAATCGAATAACTATTCAATATCCCCGGCAGGAAAGTATGTTTCAGCGTGTTGGCAAATTTAGTTTGCGGCATTCGAATGTCTTAACTTGGATTAAGTAATTAAAAGATAATAGTTGCATACCCACCCCTGGCAGGCAGGTTCGGTTATCCGGACAGAGGGAGGAAATTCTACGGCAGCCTGTTATTCATGCCACTTTAAATTTCCGGTTCCCCTATTTCAGGCCAAATGGTCCGGTACCTGTTCCGGTTCGACGATATATCCGAGTTTTTCAGCCTTCCGAATGATGTGTGGATTATTGTCGTTATCAACCAGCACCACATTCGGGCGGGTGGTAATGAACTGCATCCATTGGGTCATGTTGTACGCCCCCACCTTTTCTATCACCAGCTGGTTTCCTTTTTCCATCAAAGGCAGAAGGACATTTTCCCTTATCACATCGATGTTCATGCAGAGAGGTCCGAAAAGCACGGTTTCTTCGGTCATGTTTCCCATTTGCTGTGCCGGGTTAACCTTATGTTCGTACCAGAACGAGGTGAACAGCGTATTGACACCCGCATCGAGTATTGTGGCCCGCCGTCCGTCCGACAAACGCTTGGTAGCCAGCACGGTAGTAATCAGGTATCCTGCATCGTCAATCAAAGCCCGGCCCGATTCGAGAATCAATGTTGGTAATTCATCGTGGTGGAATCCATAGCCTATAACCACATCCGTGATGGCGTCGGCAAACTGGTCGAGCGATGGTACGGTATCGGTTCCGGGTAAATAGGCTCCTTTCAGCGTGTTGGTGGAGGGGAAACCACCACCCAGGTCAATGTACTCAAGCACAATCCCGTGCCGTTCTTTCACTGTCCATGCCAGCTCGCAAAGATTTTTGGCAGCCACGGCATAAGCGGCGGGCGAAAGCATGAACGTGCCGATATGGCAGTGAACGCCAACTAATTGAAGGCAACCTGAATTTATGATCCGGGCAAGCGCATTCCAGGCCTGGCCGTTTTCGAAATTGAAGCCGAACCGGTCCCATTTCGGATAGATGCCGGTGTCCATGTTCACCCGTATTGCTACCCTTGGTTTCAGGTTGTTGGCTTCACTAATCCGGATCAAATCATACAATTCATCGTAATGGTCGATGTGTATCAGCGAATTGTTGCGTGCTGCCTTCAACAAATCTTCATCTGTCTTGAACGGGCCGTTGAAAATTATTTTGTCACCCGGCACATTGTTGCACAAGGCCTTGTCGTATTCAAACCCCGACACTACCTCGGCCCATGAACCTTCCTGGTGGAAAATACGGCAGACGGCATCCAGGTAATTTGTTTTATACGACCAGGCAAACTGCACCTTGGGATACCTCGTTTTGAAAATCCGTTTTGCGTTTTGCATGTTGCGGCGGATTTTCCTTTCGGACAGCACGAACAGTGGCGACCCGAATTGTTGGGTGAGGCTTCTGACCGGCACCCCGTCGATGTTGTTGATCACTTCATTTTCGGTTTTTGTACCGAACTTATTCATTAAGCCAGCATTCATTTTCTGTATTACCGGCCGTTCGTATCGTTGTTTTTCCATTTGCTTTGTTTTTTAAGATTAAAGTTCGCCGTTTGCCGAGATATTTTGGAATTCCCGGATGTTGGTAATCAAGTCCCATGAGTAGCGGATGAATATTTTCCCGATTTCGTATCCGTCAAAAGGTTCAACCTTTTCGCCTAACGCCATCCTGACCAAGGTTGCGGGCTGGTTTTGCCCGGCTGCGGCAGTGAGGTAAATCCAGGCCGGGAAACGCGGGTTCACTTCCATGATATAGGGTTTTCCATCGGGAGTAAGCATGATTTCGAGTTCACACCCGCCCTTCCATTTTGTAACTGAAATGAATTTCCGGGCCAGTTCCAGCAGCTTGTCGTCATCCAAGGTAACACCGGCCCAGGCTTTCCCCTTGTCGGTGATATAGAGTTTACGCATTGGAACAATGCTGATGGCGTTCCCCTCACCATCGCCAAGAGCAGCAATGTTGATTTCGGTTCCTCTGATAAATTCCTGGACTATGATAGGCAATCCCCATTTTGCATGTATCTTGAAGAAGGCTTTATCAACTTGCTCATGTGTATGCGCAACAATGGCATCGTAGAACTTTCCTTTGACCACAACCGGGAATTCGAAGTCCGATATTGTTTTCCGGAGTTCCTTGTATTCATAAACAGCCTTGTCGTAAGGCACGAACAAACCGTGTTTCCTCCCGAATTCGGCGAGTTTCAGCTTGTCGCGCGAATTGAACTGCTCTATGTCCGGGAGGAAAGTCTTGATTCCCAATTCGTCGAGCTGGGGGCTTATTTTTATGAAATTATAAAGTTCGGCGTCAAAATTTGGAATGATCAAATCCAGGTTTTCGATTCCATGGATATGTTTCAACCTTGACAACAAACCATCTGTACCAACCGACGGGTATGGAATCTGGTAGGTTTTATCCACCAAATCGTGCATGTACACGCCAGGTTCGAGGGCTTCGTAGGAAAGACCGATAATCCTTACCTGGTAATTTTCAAGTTCGCGGATGGCCCGGATCACAGGCACACCTGGTCCCGGACTGTCTATTGCATTTAATCCGGTGACTGCAACTACAATTTTTTTCAGTGCTTTACTCATAATGTCGTTTGGTTTATTCAAGTATATTGAACTCTTTCAACTGGATGGTGAAGTCTTCGAGGTCGCGTTCGAAAAGCGTTTTATCCACGTCGTATTTTTCGACGATAACTTCTACTATCTCCTTTTGTCCCAGGTCTTTTTTTGATAGTTCGATAATTTCGGCGCCAATGCGGTTGGTTGAGAAAGAATCGCCAGTCATGGGGTTAAAAATAAAACCCTCATCGCTTGTTGCAATGTTTTTACGTACTTTCATGGTTTATTTGTTTTGTTTGGTAAAAATACTCCAATCCGGCAAGATGGAAAAATCGTTTCAGTGAAACCGGTGAATTTATAAGTGGATGGTTGTATTTGCCAGGGGGACACGGTTGTTGGGGGAAATGGCTGCCTGCGGTAGGGGGCTACAAGTGTCCGGATATCAGAACTATGGGGAGGAAATTCAAATTATGAATGTTTTATCGATAAAAGCCTGGAAAGCGTCCTTGTATTGTTCGCCAACCGGGATGTAAACCTTGTCAAAAACAATCCGGTTTCGTTCCACCACCTTAACCCGGTCGAGGTTCACGATAAACGAGCGGTGTACCCGCATGAATTTGTCCTTTGGTAATTGCTCCTCCATTGTTTTCAACCGCACGAGCGTGGTGACCGGTGCATCGTTAACCAAATGGATCTGGATGTATTCGTTGGCACTTTCGATGTATTTGATATCGGAAAGCAGGATGCGGACAAGCCTGTATTCGGACTTGACGAACAGGCAGCCGGGGGACGATTCCAGTGTTTCGGGTTCCGGCTGCTTGGAGTTGAGTTCGAACCAGTTCAATGCCTTGTTGGCCGATTTTAGGAAAACATCGTAGTTAATGGGTTTCAATATGTAGTCCAACGCATCGACCTTGAACCCTTCGATGGCATATTCGCTGTAGGCGGTTGTGAAGATTACCTGTGGCTTTTTGGGTAACGATTTCACGAAATCCAGTCCGTTCACATCGGGCATGTTGATATCGACAAACATCAAATCCACCTCGTTGTTCCTGAGGAAATCCATTGCCTCGAAGGCGCTTTGGCACAAGGCCAGGTTTTCAAGGAAGGGTGTTTTATCAATGTATGAACTTACTTGCTGCAATGCAAGCGGCTCATCGTCAATGGCTATGCATTTTATTTTCATAAACCGGTATTATTAGTTTTACTTCAAATTCCTGGTCGTTTTCCAGTATATCGAACGTGTAATCGTTCCCGAACAGCAACGCCAGACTTTTCCGGATATTGGCCAGGCCTATCCCCGAGTACATTTTTTCCTGCAACCCCGTATTTTTATGCTTGCTGTTTTTCAAGGTGCAAGATAATGAATTGTCCGACAGTTCGAGCTTGAAATTCACAAAAGATTCGTTTTGATAACTTACCCCGTGCTTGAATGCGTTCTCGATAAACGAAATGAAAAGCATGGGGGGGATTTGTATGTCGGGAATGTTCTCAGGAATTTCAATCGAGATTTTCATTTTGTTGGAATAGCGCAGTTTCATTAGCGAGAAATAGCTTTCGATAAACGATACTTCTTTCTTTAGCCCGGTATGCCCCTGTGCCGTTTCGTAAAGCAAATAACGCATGAGGGTCGACAAGCGTATTATGGCATCCTTGGCCTTTTCGGTGTCGATATCGACAAGGGCGTGTATATTGTTCAGCGTGTTCATGAAAAAATGCGGGCTTACCTGATGCCGCAGCAAGGCCAGCTCGGTCTTTAGCTGCTCTTTTTCAAGGTCTTTGCGGCGGTTTTCTTCATCGAGCCATTTCGATACCATTTTGATAGCCGTGCTTGCCCCGATTAGCAGCAATGAAATGATGAAGTTCTCGGCAAGTATCATGTAAACCGATTTTTGCTCGGGCAATAGTGGCGGTTTGTAACCCATGGGGGCCGGCATCTTGTTTCCCAGCTCCATGGGAGGCATGCCGGGGCCAAGGTTCATGGGTGGCATCGAAAGCGGTTCAAGGGCATGCACCCAAAACTGCGATAAAAGCGTGATTCCCAGCAATCCAACAACTGAAAGCAGTGAAAACGCGAAATATCCCCAGTATTTTTTTTGAAACAACAGTTTGGGAACAAACAGGAAAGCATTCAAGGTAAAAACCAAGAGGAACGACGACATGCGTATCCATTCAAAGCCAGCCTTTTGCCAGTCGACAGTGTTCGACTGGTTGTTTTGAAAAAATGGTATGGAAAAAATTCCCAACCAGACCACCAGGTACACAACCAATTCTATGGTCTTTACATTCCACGATTTAGTTTCGGCATTATTCATTTTCCAAAAATTGGGGCAGAGGAAGTTTGCACCTCCCCCGCCCTGTTTGTTTCTTTACCGCGATAGCCAATGCCGGGGATTCCCACCTGCCAAATGGCTTTTCACGCATTATTTGTTATTGTAAACATCCCAAGCAATCCAATCCACAATGCCGGTGGCAAAACCTGCCTGGCGCAAGGTGGCAAACAAGCTGCGGATTGTTGCCAGCGAAGTGTCGCCAAGCAATTGGCTGATAGTGGCCGTTGTCCCATCATCGAAAGTGATTTGCAGTTCGCGCTTCTTGCTGACAATCGAATTGTCGGTTCCATCGGTGGCTGCTGCGTCAACCAGCGCCACTTTCGCATTCGCCTGCAACACATCGTTCACATACACTTTGGCGCTGTCGAGCCCGCTTTGCCCGTGTCCTTTATGTTCCCGTACAATTTTCACATCGCCAATAACCAGGGTATATTCCATTTCGCGGTGACGGTTTTCTAAACTTGATTTGGTTGCGGTGTATTTTTCTTCATACAGTTTGGTGCCGCCCTTGCTGATGGTGTAAACAGACAGGGCTGTGTCGCCGGTGCTGTAAACACACGAAGCCTTGTAACCATCGGCAAATTCGAAGCCCGAAGAATACTTGTACCCGTTCTCCTTCGAATTGGATGAACTGATCTGCAGGTTTCCGGCATCCGTGTTTTTCACATTGATGCTGGAAGCCATGTGGTAATCCCACACATGGTACGGCCTGTTGTAGGTGTACAAGTAATCGGACAATGTAATCACGTAGTTATTTACCAGCGTAGTGTCGGAAGGGAAAAAGTGGAGCAGGCCGGCCGGATGTTTCACTTTTTCTTCGGGCAAGCGTACAACCATCAGGTTGTTGTCGGCAGTTTTTTGGAAGAACCTGAATCCAGGTATCCCGCCCTGTTGGAAGGGCAGTGCCTTGTAATCGTACACTCCTGCAATGTCGGCCAGGGCAATGGTGGTGAAGGTGGAGTCAAAAGGCCCGGCCGGGGATTTGACCAGGTTTGCAGCATTCTGCTCGGGGACTGGGACTGCAAGCACCTGGTAGCCATCGGACGATGAAATGGCTTTCAGCGATGTGTTTAATTGCTGGATATTGGCATTCAGGGCCGATTTTAAGGAACTGTTCAGATCATCGCGGGATGAGCATCCGTAGGCAGAAAGTACGATGGCTGCCAAAGCGTAATAAATCTTTTTTGTTTTCATAAGTCTAAATTTAAATAGTGAATCCGAATAATAAATTTCACTACAAAAATGGCAGATAACCCAATTGCGTAAAAACAAATTCAGTGAAGAAGCCGGAAATTTAAGTAGAAACAGTACATTGCGAAACCAAGACCGTATTTATTGCCCTTCGGAGTTCCTTTCCTTTTCCACATGGCCGGTTTCTTCCGGCTCGGCATGGATGTATATTTCGCTGCGTGGGATTTTATTCCGGAGTTCATTTTCTATTTTGTCACACACCTCGTGCACTTTGTGCAAGCTTAGTTCCGGATCAAAATGCAAGTCGAACTTGATGAACGTGTCGGCGCCGGCCGTACGCGATTTCAAGCTGTGGCACTTCAACACTTCGGGGTAATTTTTCAAAACATCATCCACAATGCCCGCTGTGTTGACTGGCGATTTGTCGAGCAAAACATCTATGGCTTTCCGCCCGAGCCTGTAAGCCACCACCAACACAATGGCGGCCACCAGGAGCGCGGCCACCGAGTCGGCATTTTTCCAGTTGAGGAACTGGTAGCTGAACAAGCCGAACAAAACCACGGCCGAACTCCAGATGTCGGTTGAGAAATGCAGCGCATCGGCTTCGAGTGCCTGGCTGTTGTGTTTTTTTGCCACACGGCTTAGTTTCCTCGAACGCGAATAATCGATAAGGATGGAAGTGATGACAACCACATAACTCCAAGGTGTGACTTCGATTTCCGTTTTGCCTATTAACAAGCGATGTGTGGCTTCATAAATAATCCAGACACAAGTAATGAGCAGCAGGATGGTTTCGATAAAGGCCGAAAGGTTTTCGACCTTGCCATGCCCGTAATTATGCTCCTTGTCGGCAGGTTTGTCGGAAACCCTGACCGAGAAATAGGTTATCACGGCAGCCACCATGTCGAGCGCCGAATGCAATGCTTCGGAAATGATACCCAAACTTCCAGTTAAAAGGCCGACTATTAGTTTGAAGCCGGTAATAAAAAAGGAGGCCAGAACCGAGGCAAAAGCTGCATTTTTCTTTTCTTGAGCCATAACTTCCAAGTGTTTGTACAGGGATAATTTAAACTTGTATAATTCGGCTTCAAAAGTACAAAAAGGACTCAACTTCTTATAAAAAAACGCTTTGT
>DATGXD010000178.1:0-11495 GCA_035299105.1 Paludibacter sp.
TTTCACCCGCCTGTCTTCAGCATATCCCTGAATTACGGAGCTATTCGGTAGTGTCCCCGTGTAAGATATGTTCCGGAACAGCACATTCTCGATGGAGCGCCCAGGCCCGGTACAGTATTTTTCATTATTGTCGACCCGGATATTAAACAATTGCCCTTCTTGGATTTCATCAACACGGATGTTTTCAAAAACCACATTCCGCACCAGGTTGAAATCGCCGGAACAAATAGCCATTGCACCCTGGTAATTCCGGTCGTCCTCATCATGTTCCAAGATATCGACATCCTTAAACGTCACGTTTTCAATGGTATCGCCCTGGCAGGATGTATCGCCATGCAATCCCAGGTTGATCGGGTGCGCGACATCGGCCCATAAAACGGCATTGCTTACGTGCACATTGGTGGAATTCCCATAAAAATTCCAACGGTGGCAGTAAATGGCGATACAATCGTCGGATGTCCGAAGGAACACATTGTCGATATCCACATCCGAGCAACTCATCATGTCAATGCCATCGGTCCATGGACCGTACGAAAAGGCGCACACGTTTTTAATGCTAATATTCTGGGATTCGCCCAGGTAAATTGAATAATGTTTTGGGTTCACTATGGCCGGGCCATCGATGGCGACATTCTTGGAGTGTGTTATCTCTATTCCACGTATTGCCTGGTCGATAACACCATGCCCCATGATCTTGACATTTTCAACCTTGTTGCATAGAAGCTTTCCCTGCAAAACCGCCCCGCCATCGATAAAGACGGTCGTGTTGGATGGAATGACAAACACATCGCCAGGCTGGTCGCCCGGTTTATGTACTCCGGGGCCGAAATAAACCACACCCTTGCTGCCTGCCTTGGGGAGGTCGGCAAGGATGCTTTTCGCCATGACATGCAAGTTGTTCAGCTTGTTGCCGTTGACTTCGACCGAAAGCATTTGCGGCCTATCCATAGCAAAGGTGAACACATTACCCTGGATCAATGGCTTTATCCCTGCCTTGTCGGGGCGTATGCGCACGTCATGCACAATTCCATTGTTCACACGAACCTTGACTTCGACCTTGCCTGCGAAATCGAAATTAACCATTGTTGCTTTAGAGCCGGTATCGTTGTCGACCAGCACAGAATACTCAAAAAGGTCTTTCCACTCCCCGCCAGGCATCCGAACCTGGACCGTGAAATCGTTATTATGCCGGGAAGACACTGTCGACGCGGGTGGCGAATAAGTCTTAAGTTCCTGGCTAAGGCAAGGAACAGCTGTAAAAAACAGCAAAAAAAGAAGAAGTATATTATTTAACCTAAACATAGTAATTACCTTTTTTCTGGATTATTGCCGTTAGCAACTAATATTTGTAATTTTCCTCCCACCTTGTCCCTAACAAAAACGCGGCTGCCCGTAATCATCAAAACGGGGAATAAATGCACCCAGCGCATTTGAATTTGTAAAAGTAGTATGCACAAAGAAATTTACAGGGGTGTTTAGCTGCCTATTTAGTTTCAAATTATAATTTGAAATAAAAAAACGGCGTTTTCTAACAATCGGCCAAACGTTCATTGGACAAGTCACTACATTTTGTAGAATAAATTATATATTTGCACACAATTTAATCTATACATTATGAAAGGGTTCATAACAACCTCATTGATAATTTTTGGCGTATGCATGGGGCTATGCAATGCCCAAACCCACACCCCCCCCTTCAAAAATATCACAACCGAAAACGGGCTCAGCAGCAATTTTACCAGGACCATATATTCCGACAAGCAAGGATTGATATGGGTCGGGACCGATACCGGATTGGACTCTTACGATGGACTTGAAATCACTTCGTACAACAAACGTTTCAAAACGCCACTGAAAGGGGCGGTGCAATCCATCCTGGAAAACAACGATGGAAGCTTATGGATTGGCAGCGAACAGGGAGCATTCCAATACCACCGCCGCGAGAACAAGTTAGTCCCGGTCGATTTCAAACTGCCGGGCATAAATGTCCGGAAAATAATCCGCTCATCAAAAAACCAGGTTTTTTTCGGCACCGACAAAGGCCTGTTCCAGTATGACGACCACTCGAACAGTGCAAGCCATATTGAACTAAACAAGAAGTTCAGGAGCAAGCTCGTATCAATAACCGACATCATTGAAGACGAAAGGGGCAACTTATGGATAGGGACATTCGACGGTTTGTATTCGTACAATCCATCGAACAAGTATTCATCGCACACCAATATCACGAACCAGAACTTAACCAACAATATCCGGTGCCTGCTGAAAGCCAACAGCGACCTGCTGTATATCGGCACCGAAAACGGATTGTTCGGCTACCGGTTTTCGACCCACACCTACAAGATATTGAATGGGTCGGAAAACGCCTTCATCCTGTCACTTACCCGCGACAAATCGCAACGCATCTACATTGGCACCGAAAACGAAGGGTTGTACAGTTACTCCCCCGAAGCCAATACAATCACCCCCTTCCAGTTCAATCCAACGGCCATCAGGTCCAACCTGTCTATCCACGCCTTGCACTGTTCGGACGACATGCTGTGGGTGGGCACGTTTACCGAAGGAATCAAGCAGGTCGACCTCATCGGGCGGAACATATTCAAGTCAATCGACATGTTCAACACATACGGAATAATGATCCGCTGCTATTATTTCGACCGTGACAAGACATGCTATGTAGGGACAAGGGACGGGTTTGCCATATTCAACAAAAACATAGAGAAACAAAGGCAGTTCTTTCCCAACTCGACACCGGGCCTCAACACCCGGCTGATAACAACCATTTTCCCTTATCCCGGTAACGACAACGCCCTGCTGCTGGGAACCTATGGTGGGGGAGCGGTAGTATTCAACAAGGCCAACAACACATTCAAGGATTTCACAAGTTACGATGTATTCAGGAAAGGCACGGTATATAAATTCGCAAAAGACAACCACGACAATTTATGGGTCGGCACACTCGATGGCTTGTATTGCTACGGGTTAAAGACCAATGCGTTGAGGAAAATCGACTTGGGTGCCACCATGAACTCCAACGAAGTGTTTACCCTGTTCCTGGACAAGTTCAACCGCTTATGGGCAGGCACCAAACTCGGGGCAGGCTATATCAACCTGAACAACGGCAAACTGGCTTTCCCGTCCATATGCCAGAAATACAAATACCAGTGTACTTCAATACGTTCGGACAAACACAACAACATATGGTTCTGTTTCAACAAAGGGGGAGTCCTGAAAACAGACCATACCCTGAAAAGCGAAACCTGGATTACCACCGAGATAGGCATGCCTGAAAACGCACCATCATCGCTGGTCGAAGACAAGGATGGGAACATGTGGATAGGAAGCCAGAAAGGCATTTTCAAGGTCAGCAAATCGGGCGAAATATACACCTACGGCATCGAGGATGGCCTGAACGGATTGATAATCTGCCCCGAATCGGCCTACAAGGATGAGGGAAACAACTTATGGTGGGCCAATGAGTTTGGGCTGGTGAAATACAGCAACGAACAATCATATATCCCCCCTAGGATACCACACATACTTCTCACCGACATTTACGTTAACGGTAACAGGTATTCGGCCGACACATTGGGCTCGGTCAAGAAAATCAACTCCCAGACCTATACCATCAACATTACCGGAAAAACAAATAACAATGTCGCCATCAGGTTTGCCGCGTTGAATTACCACAAGACAAAATTAAACCGGTATTCGTACCGGTTGGACGAAAGCCCCTGGAGCAAACCAAAAGAAAGCGGGACAATAACATTGAACGACTTGAGCGTGGGACACCACAAGCTGCAGGTGGTTGCAACAAACAACGACAACAACAATTCGAAACTCCCCATAGAGGTGGAAGTAACCATCACACCCCGGTTCTACGAAACCAATTTCTTTATCCTGGTTATTACCCTTATTATAGCCCTCACTTCTTTTTACCTGACCAGGACCTATTTTGTCAGGCTGATGAACAAGATAAAACTACAGTTCGATGAAATGAAGGTGAAGCAGACTTCCACCAGCGTTGCAAGCCATAAAGTAACAGAAGAGAAGTGCCTGGAGATTGCCGACAAACTGAACGAGTACATGAAGAGGGAAAAACCCTATTTAAACCCGGAACTGAAGCAGGCCGAAGTGGCAAAAGCCATTAATTATTCGGTACACGAAATCTCCTTGGTGTTAAACGTGCACATACACTCGAACTTTTCGGATTATATCAATTCGTTCAGGGTAAACGAATTGATACACTGCATAGCGAATGGTTTTTATTCACACCTGAATGTTTCGGCAATTGCCCAAAAATGCGGATTCAATTCAAAAACCACATTCTACCGGGCTTTCAAGAAAGTCACAGGGCTTTCGCCAGCAGAATATTTCAAAGGGATGAAGATGGATTAACGTGTTAAGGCAAACCCCACTGGTCTTTGCCCGGTTGCCTCCACGTCCTCCAGCCATCATCAACCAGGTAGTATTCCCATTTCAGTTTGTCGGCAGCATCATACCAGTTTTTCTGGTCCTCATAAACGGGTTCACCCACACTCCACCACTGCCAAAGACACCGGCCGGGTTTAACCCACGAAAAATCCGCCCCCTTTGACGGAGCCGGGCACAGGTTTCTCAACAAACCCGAGTTTACCAACCGGGTTAAATCCTTTGCAATGATTATTGTCCTCCATGGAGATACCCTTTGCCCATCTAATTATTACGCATGCAATCGCCCGGTTATTTAAATGCCTTGCTTATCTCCCACTGCTCCTTCCACGGGATTTCAATGGCGGTTCCTTTAAAAACCACCGGAAGCCAGATATAGCGGGAATTAATCAAGTCCGTTTTTTTCCATTGGTCGAACATGGCGATATAAGCATTCTTTTTACCCTGAACAGGCAACACATGGGTACTTTGTCCATAAAAGGTTTTATCGGCATCCTTGCCTGTGCATGGATTCCCATGTTCCACCCAATTGCCCAGCATCGAGTCGGCCACGGCATATTTTGCTTGGTTGGGGTCCCAGCCCGAACATCCCGAAGTAAGAATATAGTATTTCCCGTTGTGCTTGAACACGGCGGGCGCTTCGCGATACTCCTTGATAAAATTGCGGGTGAACCGCCCCGAGGGTTTCAGGTAGTCGTCTGTCAGCTCGTTGATATACATGGTGGAATTACCTTCGGAAGAACAAACCTGGTAAGCTTTGCCATTATCGTCTTTGAAAACCGTCATGTCGCGGCTCATCTGTCCATTCGGACGCACAGAACCGAGGTACTTGAATGGCCCGACGGGTGAATCGCCCACCGCCACACCGGCCGCAGCCTTGGCATAATCGTGGCTATCGACATGCAACCACATGACGAATTTCCGGGTTTTTTCGTTATAAACCACTTTCGGGCGCTCGAGCACATTCGAGTAGTGGAGTTCGGACTTGGTGTCCTTTTGTTCGGATGGCAGCACCACGCCTTCAAATTTCCAATCGACCAGGTTTTTGGATGAATAACACGACACGCCACCTGCTTCAGTACGGTAGCACTCCCATGAAGGCACCTTCGGGTTCCAATAGGTAGAATCGCCTTTCAGTTCTCCATACATGTAATAAACGCCCTTGTGGTACAGGATACCTGCTCCGTGGGCATTGATTGTCTTGCCTGAAGTATCGTGCCATTCAGCGCCCGAAACAATTATTTTTCCTGTTTTGCATTTTGTGTTTTTCTGTCCGAAACCATTTGCCAACAAGCAAAATGCCCCGATAAAAAGAACAATGTATTTTTTCATGTGAAATTAGTGTATTATTAGTTTATATGAAATGTGTAATTAATTCAGCTTGTGGCCTCTGCGCGAAAATAATATCCGCTGAACGGGAACGCGAGCCGGAGTTAACTCCCGTTGGTTCGCAAGACCAGCCACTTACTGCAATTTAACCCCTATCGAGAACCGTAGCGAGCTGATTAACACTCCCTTATCGATAATAGGCCAGGAATCCTTGTCGCCAACCGTGTTCCTAACACTGGTTTGGAATGGATTCGGCTCAGCAGCATATCGCAAATCCATGCTGATACGCCAGAAATCGTAGCCAACCCCCGCCTGGAAAGCAGCCCGGAAAGGCGGAATAACGGTTTTTATATCATTCTGCGTGGTGGTGGAGTAGGTAGAGAAAAAATCCGCGCTCTCCTTCGAACCGAGGTCGAATTTCAAATCGGGACCCGCGAAAGCTCGCAGGTTTTGGTTGTTTTTCTCCCACAGCTTATAACCAATCATTAATGGAATATCCAATTGCTTCAAAGTCCCGGTTTTAGAGTAATTCACCCCCTGGTTATGCATGTCCTGGAAATACAGTGCATATTTTGTCACACCCGAGCTATAAAGGAATTCGGGTTGGAAATAGAAGCCCTTGTAGTTGGCACGCGCAAACGCACCGGCAGAAAAATGATTAACGAACGTGGCATTCTCGGTTAGCAAGGTACAGGCATCACGAATCGAAGCATCAGCCACGGTTTTGTTTGTTCCGAGCGAAGCATCGCTTCCGGCTATAACCCCATAATCGAAAGTAAGCGTGGCTGGTTTCCCCGAAGCCGGTTTCTGGTGCAGGGGTTTATCTTTAATCACGAAACTTTGATTCCCGGTTTTTTCAGCGTAAGCATTTATTTTTTCAATAGAAATGATATTCAAGAAATTATCTATTTCATCCACGGAAGTAAAAATCAAATTGTAACCTGTTGTTTTTTGTTCAACATTTGTATAAGAATTGAATTTCCCTGTGCTTATTTCCAAAAAATAATTGGTTCCAAGGCTGTCAGTCACTTTTTCAAAATTGTAAACGAGAGCCAGTTTGTATTGAAAGTTCCAGGATGAGGAGCGGAAATATGCATCAGCTTTCGAATTGATATTCAACACTTTTCTCCCTTGGGAAAGATTATTTGCTTTGTCGGTCTTAACCAGGTCAATATACTCCTGCCTGGCTCGCTTGAGGTTGTCGATAAACTCGAAGTACCCTTTTTCCCTGATGATAACCCCTCCAAAAGGGTATTTTTCATCAGTTGAATACGCATTGATCCACAGCGAATAAACCCCATTCCCTTTCATCGAGATGGAAATATCATAATTTTCACCATTTAAAGGACAGTGATATGATCCTATTTTTTCCTGCGCATCCACCGGATTAAATAAAAATGCCGCCACAGCAAAAACCACAATACTACATAAACGTTTCATACACATCGAAATTTACTGGTGATTAATTTATAAATCCCATGCAAAGTTAATAAAACCTGACCTAAACCGCAAAAGTTTTTTATTCCACTTCCATCTTCAAAAACAACCCAGTAAAACGAACGGAAAAAATGGCAACCCCAAATACTGGAGTTGCCATTCTGAGAATCATCAGGTTAATAAACTTATTTTACATTCACCACCTTGAACTTCTTGGTGACGCCGCCATTGCTAACCTCGAGGAAGAACACGCCAGCCGAAGGCAAGGCCACGGCTTCCCTTGCCGAGCTTGCAACCTTGTTCAACACGATTCTTCCGGCAACATCGTACACCTTGATAGCACCGCTCGCACCGTTCAACACATTCACGCTTCCGTTTGAAATTGTCGGGTACACGGACAACGCACTGCTTTTCGCGCCATCAACTGCCGTTGGGACATCTACATTGAATTTCAGGGTGATTAGCTTTTCACCTTCATCGATGGTCACGCTGTCCACCGAAGTAGCATCGTAGGTATAAGTTTGCCCGTTGTAGCTGATACTTGCCTTATCGCTTGCAAGTGCGGTATATGTTTTTCCAATGGTCAGGTAATTTGCCACTGTGGTTCCCCATGTGGATGCGTACACGCGGTCGGCCTGGAGGGAGGTGTTCACATCGGCCGCATCCACGTATTTTATGCGGATGGTAGGCTCGGTAACTTCATACAGCTCATAGTTGTCGACATACACATTTCCAGTACCGGATACGCGTTGGAAGTAGATACCACCATCAGTTACCGTAGCGGTTTTGAAAGTGAAGTCGGCAGTTACCCAGACATTGTTGGTTGTTGTACTAATTACATCTATACCCGAAGTACCATAACCAATATTAAACAGGCCGAATTTGGCAACGTTCCCAGTGGGAGCATAAATCATAGCCTTTGCGCGATAGGTTTTATTTGAAGCAACTGCAATACCCCCTGCAACGGAAGCATCAATTGAGCCACTGCCATTTAAATACAAACTTCTCAGGCCACAATAGCTATATGCTATATTTGAATTGATAGCCCTGGTATTATTACCCCAACCCCCAAAGTTCGAGAAGTCGCTGCAATATGGATCCTTAATCAGGTTCGTCCGGCCGGAATAAAGCGGTGTGAAGCAAGCTGCATCGGCAGATGCGCTAATGGAAATACTTCTTGTCAATGACCCGCTTGCTACGGAAATTGTTCCGTCCACGATATTCGCGGCATCCCCAAATGTGGCAGTTACAGTGGCACCGGCCGCTGCTTCAGCAGGGGTTAATGTGGTTTTATCCAACGTGATTCCAGCCGGGGCGGACAATACAACATTTTCAGTTAAATTTTCACCGGTAACCGTAAATGTCTTGGTCAGGTTGTTTGAGTCGAAGTATAATGAGTTGGCTGAAAGCCCAATAGCAGGCGCAACACTAGCACCATAATAATACAGGCGGAAATTGTCAACAACATTCCACTCTCCAAAATTACCAGCCCTATAATAAACAGTCGTGGTAATGGTCAAAGAACCTGTGGCATCTACCGTCACAGCCCCGATTTCATTGTCGTACAGCCCCAAATCGAATGCAGCTTTCGCATCGGCTTTACTACCTGGAAATTTAAACCCATCAACGGTGACACCTGAAGGACAAGTCGTTTCAGAAAAAAGACTTGGCAAAAGTTTGCTGGTAGTAACTCCACCAGCTACAACCGATACTTTCCCGGGACGCATATCTTGTCCATTATTATATAACACCCTATCAGCCGAAGCAGTTGCATAAGGACGCTGGAAACCTTGATATTTAACCATATAGACTCCAGCCTGCAACCCAGTGATGGTTTGGGTAAGGGTATTACCATTTCTTTTATAAAATTCCAGCACTCCATCTGTCCAACCATAATTAGCAACTGTCCAACCCGTTGTTGGGGTTGTTGCAAAAGTCGGATTGGTAATGCTTGACGTTTTGTCGGTTACAGTGAGAGCTGCTTTCAAATCAGTTACAGCTGTTGTAATATCGGCAGTTGTACCGGTATTATAAGCACTGATGTATGGAGTCAAATCAACGGAGCTACCCACATTTTTCGCAATACTCATATACCTGTCCAAAGCCACCTTGGCATTGTATTTTGCAACATCGGCAGCAGCTACGAACAACCATTTGGTATGGTCGCTTGCGGTGCGGTTGTATCTTACATCATAAACACTTCCGAATCCGCTGGAATACGCAGTAGAAGAAGTTCCCAAAAACTGTGTGGCATTGTAAGCAGCATAGGAACTCGGACATTGAATGGAATAAATATTGCTGGTAGCATCAGTTACTTGAATATCCCAAGTATTTTCAGTGCTATTGTCCGTATAAACCCAGCCATTGGCATCGGCAGCAGAACGGAATAACGTTCTCGTAGAACCTTCGAACTGCAAAACCCAGTATGAACCATTTTGAACAGCAGTAATCAGCGCACCCGTTGCAGCCACAGAAGCTTGCGTACCCCAATCGCCATTACGTACCAGAAAGGCTTTTGCCCCAACACTATACACATAATATTGTCCGTTATTTGTCAACGAGCTTCCCACAGGCACGGGAGAATCCCAGGTTTGCGCATTCGTTGCAAAAGATGTTAGCAACGAGATAAAGAAAAGGATATACACTTTTCTTTGGAGTAGATTTTTTAATTTCATGGAAATAAGTTTAAATAGTTATTAATAAAGAGGACTGTGATTTGTCAGGGTTCAAAAATATAGTGTTTTCTCATTATTTTTTCAATTTTCACCTTGAAATAAGTGCCATTTTATAATATGAAACCACTTTATCGGATTCGGGGAAGATTTCTTTAACTGACCGGGAATAAGACAAACCCATTGGAGCCGCAGGATAAGTGTTGAATTCCCCAATGCACCGGAAACCATATCCCGAACTCACGGCATTTGATTTTCACCCCGTGCAACAATAAAAGACACACCCGGCAAGTTCGAAAAAAACCTGCCGGGTGTGCCGAATTATCAAAACAAATCGCAAAACCTACTTCTTCACCACAATTTTCAGTTTCTGGTTGTCCCTACCCTGCCCGGCTGTGACCACATAAGTGCCAGCTGCCAGGGGGGCTGTGTCGACAACCGAGCCATTGCTCACCTTGCGAGACATCACCTTGCTTCCGTTCATGCTGAAAACTTCAATGTCGAACGTTCCCTGAAAATCCGATTTTATGCTAAATTTATCTTCCACAGGATTGGGCACAACCGAAAAACTGCTTTGCTTCACAGTAGCAACCCCATCAGTTCCCGACGTATTTATCTTTATCACGTTCACCGAATTGGCTTTGAAGGTGTAATCGATTTTAGACGTGGGCGAAGCCAGTGAGGACGTTACCGGAATCACCTTATTGGGTGTAGCCAGCGAGTTCTCGTCAGTAGCCGAACCGGAAGTCAGCACGGTACATTCGCCCGAAATAGAAGCTGCCGGCAGATTCTTGAAATTCAGACTTGCAGCCACATCGGTTGCAGTCGGGTTCACTACTTTTACATAAAGTTCGTTTTTGGCCTCGTCGAATGTGGCCGACGAATACAATTTATTCGATGAGATAATATTGAAAGAGTGGATCAACTGATTGTTGAGGTAACATTTGACTGTCGAAGCCGACACCTCGATGCGTACATCGTACCAAACGTTATTCTGGATGCTTCCGGCAGCTTGCGCAACCACCGTCTTAGTCCCGTTTACGCATTGCTCCACGGCGTGTTTGGTGTTGCCCCAACCACCGATATTCCACCAGTAGAAGTTGTTAGAATCTTTATGCCCGAAGATAATCAGGAAACCTTCGTTACCGCCGGTTTTCATGGCTTTCACCGAGTAAGTATAGGTTTGGTCGCTGACGCTTTTGGTAATCGACCGGCAATCGGTAGAGGTGGCTGTTTGCGCATAGGCGCCATTGTCAATGGTCCAGCTTCCCGTGCCGGGTGTCCAAGCGGAAGCATCGGTAAAGCTATCGGTCAGCAACGTTGTGCCGTCCTGTTTCTTTACGAGCAAATCATCGTACTTTACCTGCGTAGCCCACGAGCCCAATCCCACGGCGCCGGTTATCCCCTGCGACGTTGTATTTGCCGAATCCTGCACATTGATATTGACCGTGCCAACGTTGGTGGCAAACAGTTTCTGCACGTAATACGATGGAGTGCAATACACTCCCGAAGCATCGTAGTCGATCATATCGGGCGACCATTTGCGGTCGTTTACGTTCACGAAAATCGGCGCATAAGAATTCATCGGAACCACATCCGAGTTGATCTCCATTCCGCACATATAGA
>DATGXD010000179.1:0-5424 GCA_035299105.1 Paludibacter sp.
TATATACATGCCCCTGGATTTTGCATGCTTTATCAACGGGACAATCACATTGGTGAGGGCTGTTTTTAGCCTATCGAAATTGAATTGCGAAATATCGTTTTCACCGGTTGTCGGCATCCCCGGATTATTGGTCCAATAAGGATCGATATGCAGCCTTACATAGTTCAGGTACCATCCTGCAGTGGTGTCGGTCAGCTGGTCCATCACGGAATAGTTATAGTCGAGGCAACCGGTTACATCATAATTGTTCCACCGCCAGTTGCCCGATCCGCCGCCATTAAACCAGGGGCTTGGTGTCATGGCAACCCCATGCAGGTTCACGATATTGCCTTGGTTGTCTTTCAGGTAGCGGCCATCCACATGCAATTTGGGTGTAGACCCGCCTATCCATGCGCTTGCGCTAAACGAAACAGACAGTATCAAAACCGTCAAAACCGTTTTCAAAACGTATTTCTTCATATTAAAAAATTTAAAGTACCGAGATTATAAGTAGTTACAAGTATTACACTTCCCTTCGGGTCAAAGATACTTTATTCGCAAAATATATCTTGCCCCGGTTGGCAGAAAACTTTTCCGGGCGCAAATAATTGAATGCAGCGGAAGCCCCGGGAATAATTTTAGCCTGCAACCCAAATCCACGCGGGTTGCAGGCTAAAAAAGCATTACAATTGGATTTTAAATGTTTTGGTTTCGTTGTTCTTATTCGTCAGCCGAACCATGTAAATACCTTTGGGCATTGTTCCCGTGTTGATAATCGCATTGCCGGCCACTTCGTGCTTCGACATCAATGAGCCTGTCAGACTGAAGAGCTCGACCCGCATATTTTCACCCGAAGGAGCGGAAACATGCAGTCTGCCTTTGTTTGCGTAAACATTTACGTCGAAGGCTCCTCCTGTCTTCAATGCATTTAACAATGCTGTATCCTGGTTATAATCAGCCACTTCCCCAACGAAATTTTTCACTGCAAACGTATCATCGGGGTTTGCCGAGTCGGGATGTTTTGCATTGGCGTACTGAATGGAATTGTTCCCGGAAGGGTTTGTGAAGTCCACCGTGACCTCATCTGTCGAAGCAAGTGGATTGGCAAGTAGGATGGTGGCCTTTTTAGTAGCATCAATTGTTACAGACTGTATTGTAACGCTTGTCCCATTGACTTTTACCGTAAATGCAGATATTGGGAAATTAATGGATGTGGTGGCATTGACACCCAGGCTTGCAACATCAATATCGTACCCGAAATCAACAGTCAGTTTATTGCCGCCGAATTCGATGCCTCCAATTGTTGATTCGTACATGGCAAGGTCGTCGACCATGTAGTTTCCGGGGGTAAAGAAATTGAACAGGAAAAAGTACTTGAGCTCCAAAGTCGGACCCGACCACGACGGCCTGTGAACATCCCACCATGCCTGCATTTGGTCCGGGTTCTGGAAATAGAACATGGTTGTTTTCTTTATCCACTTAGTTGGGTTATACCCCGATTGCTGGCCACCAAATTCAGATGAGTTGTCGCCTGCTAAAATTGCCTTGTCGCTATAGTCGACCCCCATCACCGGAATCATGGCAATTTTACTTACAGTCTGGGTAGCACCCCCATCCAGCGAAAAAACGCTATCACCCTTTACCCAGCAAGTAAAACGGTAGGATGTATTTTGCTTGAAGTTAAAATTGCGGAGTTTAACTGCGCGCAACCAGGGGTCTTTTGTAACGTTGGCATTGCTTATATTCATGAAGCCTGTGCCTGTACGTGCCAAGGCTGCATCCACCTTCAATGTGTCGACGACATCAGCCGGGTCAAAGTCCCTGTAATTGAAATATTGAACCTGTTGGGTTTCCACACCGCCATCAACGGTAGTTTGGGTCTTAACCTCATCCGGTTCAAACCCGTACGAAAAAACTTTTGTTTGTGCATTTGCCATGCCTAAGCAAAGCACACCTGAAAGGAGTAAAATAGCTTTGTTCATAATAATTAAATTTTAGTTGTACCTTTTGTTTGATTGTCTTCAATTTTGACACAAAGTTATTTTGCAACCCAGTCATTCTTGTTCCATAATTGGATATTTTACTTCTAAAATCAGGTAATAATGCCACCACACCGGACTAAATAACGTGAGTCCGGGATAAGACAAGCCCACCAGAACCAACAGGAATGGATATTTGAATCGCGGAGGGATTCAATCTTTCAATAGGCACGCCGACCGTTGGTTCACGTCCTCCGGACTTATATAAAATGTACAGGAAAACCCCATATCGAACTCACGAAAAGCGTGAAAAAAAATTGAGGCAATCCGCCATGGATTGCCTCAACCCCCGCCACAAGCTATTTGCTAAAACCACTTGCCGGTTCAGTTTCTTTAAAATCGATTCGGATACCCGGATAGAATTCCCATTCCGCCCTACCGAATATCAATTCCAAAGTTCTCAATTATTATAAAACGGTTTGAATGTTTCAAATTTCTCAACCCGGTCGCGCAGGACCATGGTGTCAGTCATCGTGTGGGTTACAGCCCCAAAAGTGACATTGTAATTGAGGTACAAAACGTCGCGTTTCTGGTTGCCCCATGAATCGCCATTCTTCACGTATTTTCCGGTGCCCGTAACCGAATAAGTTGCCGAGGCTGGATTTGTTAGCGTACAATTCCCATTATTGTCGAACAGCATTTGAAGCTGGAAGGGGATATCCGCATTGTTGTGTGTTTTCGCATTCAGCGAAACCAGGAGTTGGTTCATCGATTGGGTAGTGACACCAGACACCACCTGGTCGTATTCAACATATTTCTTATGATATACAACCGTGGTGTCGGAAGAAGATTCCGTCCCCCTGCGGAGGTAGGCAGCATCCCACTGGTTTTTATACTTAACGGCATAAAGAACGTAATCCTTAGGCAGGATTGACCAGTCAGAGGCCACAAAGCGGTTAGGATTAGCCACAATCTTGCTTCCACTAAGAATGGAATCCGCAGCGGCAACCTTGGTAATCCGCAGCGGGATAACATAATTCGTCTTGCAAGCAAGAGGATCGGCGAAGAAAGCATCGGTCAGCTGCACCTTTAATCCTCCCATTAATTGGCCGGCGGGAATTACTATCTGCATGTTGGAAGGCAGCGTGTAATAGCTTGACGGCATCGGGAGTACCGGGGCACCGGTTGCATCATCGAAAGTAAGGTTAGCGCAAAGCGAATTGTCTACCACCACATCCAGCGTCCGGTTCGTTTTATTGACATAAACCCCTCCCATTGTGGCATATACCATGCATTGGTGGTCGTTGTCAAGACTGTTATCGTACGCATAGTCGGTTCCAAGCACAATGGTCCTCACAGGTGACTGGTAGGAAAAGTACACCGTGCTGTATTTGTAGTCGCTATATTCCATATCTTGGTTCTGGCATGCGGTTAACAGGGAAATTGCTACCAGGAATATAAAAATCATCTTTTTCATTTTGATATAAATTTTAAGGATTATAGATTGTTACCAGCCGGCATTTTGTGTCAAACCCCATTTGAATACTTCGCTGTAGGGTAATGGCCCGTAAAACATGTCGTTGCTGTACGTCCTGTTTTCAACTGCCAAAGGAGTTACACTGATAGTTCCATCGGGATTAATTGTCACACCGTTGGCCGGTTGCGTGATGTCCTCCTTCCATCTCCGCAAGTCCCAGAAACGGAATCCTTCAAAGCACAATTCCAACCTTCTTTCGTTATGGATCAGTTTCCGCATGTCATCGGTGCTGGTGATAGATGCCAGATAGTTGTCGGGCTGTTTGATTCCCGCCCTTTTGCGAATCGCAGCAATGACGCTCCGGGCCGAATAGGCATGTGTGCCGCTACCATCCGGTCCCCAGGCTTCATTGGCAGCCTCGGCATAGGCCAAGAACAGTTCGGTATAGCGGATACGGGGCACATAATGTATTTGAGCCGTGGTGCTTGTCGGGTTAAGGTTCACATCCTCGCGGAGCAGCTTGCGCATGTAATAGCCCGTACGCGTGGAAGTGGGCGTCACATTCATACCATCATCAGTTTTCCCAGCTTGTGTATGCGTGTAAACAGTGATCGAACTCGGACCTTCCTTAGCCCCGTTCACCACAATGTAAAGTGCCAAACGTGGATCCCTGTTCTTATACGGGTTGTTTGCATCATAAGCGACACCATTGGCATTATCAATAGGATAGCCGTTGGACATAGGGAAGGCATCCACCAGGTTCTGGGTAGGGTTTATACGCCCCTTACCGTACAAGGTGGGAGGGTAATTATCCGTTTCCAGATTTGTATTGCTGCTCGTATTTGTCCTCCAAAGGATTTCGGGGGGGTTGACCCCGTTCTTTGCATTGTTGATTTCCGCTGAATTCGATTTTGCATACCATACATTACCCTTAGGGGCTAACCCTGTAACACCACCTATCAGGTCGAGAACCGAAGCGGCATCATCGGCGGCCTTGGTCCATGTAACAGTTGTCCCCATGCTAAATGCCGGACTGGCAGCCAGCAGGGAAACCTGGGCGCGTATACCCTTGACAATTCGCGCGGACAAGCGTTGGTGGTCAAATGCGCCGAATACCCGTGTGTAGTCCGAAGGAGTTGTTTTGCCGGCATACTTCGCAGGGATCTGGTTATCCGCTAAAATATCCTCGTAATCGAGGGGCAGGTAACTCTCTGCCATGTCCAAGTCCTTGTAGATTTGCTGCACACACTCTTCAAATGTATTGCGCGGCACCCTAAAGTCCGAATCGATATCTTGCGAAGCCGTCAGGATAGGTACACCCAGAAGCTGACCACCGGCCGACAAGCCACCATGAGACTGCAAGAGGTAGTACATGTAAAGCGCCCGCAAACCATAAGCTTCGCCTTTCATCCGGTCGTTAAACATTTCATTGACATATTTCCCGGTAGTAGCCCACGTCACCTTATCTGCCTGCTCCAAGAACAAGTTCAGGTACTGGATGGAAGAATAGGCTGTAGCCCATTTATCCATCGGGTTAAAAATGGCCGACCACTTTCCGGTAGCCATCAGGAGGTAATTATTGATCTTGTCGTTTGTCACGGCATCGTCCGTAGCAACGTCATTGAACGAATACCCCCCGGAAGGCAGTTTGGCATAAGCATTCAGTAAAAGCCCTTCTGCAAAAGCAGCATCATTGTATATATCCCCCAACTTGCGATTATTTTGATCGGCGGGAGCCAACAAATCCGAGCAGCCCGAAAAAATCATTGCAGAAACAATAAATATTAATAATTTCGTTTTCATGCGGTTATAATTTACTTTTTTATAAAAATAGGAAATGGAACTTTACAATAAAACAGAACCCTTTTTTTCGATAACCTTTTATCAATATAGTTCCATTCAATTTTAATTACACATATCAAAAATCAGCCTTGATACCAACATTGTAGAAACATGTTTGTGGCATAATCCCTACATTGAGGTTCAGAA
>DATGXD010000180.1:0-17677 GCA_035299105.1 Paludibacter sp.
AGGGGTTCAACAAGACAGGCAGTTCGTGCATTGAACCCCTTGCGGGGTTCCCGTTCGTGGTTTTTCCCCACCCACGGGTTGCACCCGTGGCTAACCACATTCAAGTCCTTCGGACTTCCAACCCAAAGAACCTTATGTCGAACTCACGTTAACTTGCAAAATCTATCTTGCATACCAATATAAAAACTCCGCCAAAGTCATTGTCCCTGGCGGAGTTTTTTCAAATTCGTGCAATGCCTTCCTATTTCAGGTACCAGTTGGCCCTATCCATTAATTTTCCTTTAATGGCAGGGCTGTTTCCATGTTTGGCAGCCACTTTGTCGGCCAGGTAGGCGTTGTCGCCCCGGCGGATAGCTATCCGCATCAGGTCGTGGAAACGGTTGCCTTCAAACGCCGTTTCGAGGCGCAGTTCCTGCTCTATCTTATCCTCCACATACAAAACCGAGTCCTGGTTGCTTCCTAGAACCGGGATTACATACGTGGCATCCAAATTGGTATCCCCACATCCACGCGAACGTATGGCGGTATTGGTAATACGCACGTTTGTAATTCCGCTGACGAAGTCAAACACATTGTCGGGGAAATCCATATAATTGGGAAGTGTGGCACCCCTTTCGGACAGTGGCACGTATTTCAGGATGTTTGAAGAAGTGAGTCCGTACTTCAACACCGCAAAGGCCAGGTTTGGTTTTCCAAGCCGATTAACAGCCTCGGCATACCGGAGGTACAAAAGAGAATTGCGGTATAGAATCACCCTTTTTTCTTCGTTCTTGGTTGAGTCCAGCGGGTTCAGCAAGGTATACTTATAGATATAATGCTCGGTTGTGAAAGGTACTTTGGATACCGAGTTAAGAAGTCTCCGGCCTTGAGAAAGTGAACCGAAAGCCCTTAAGTCCGACACTGTGTCAACCGCTAAAGTGTCTTTAGGTCCCTGTGAATGATACACCTGCGAATTCCAGCCATTTACAGCAACAGAAGAAGGTCCCACATGGTGATAATAGCACAAGCTATCCAATTCAAATTTCCGTCCATACTGGTTTGTTGATGCCAGGTAGGTCATTGTTTCCGGTGAATTTGCAGTAAGCGTCCAATACCAGTGTACATTCTCATAAGTTAATTCCCCTGTAAACACCTTCCGTGTAGTACCAGCTACCGCGAACATGGTCCGAAAAGGATAAATAAGTTTTCTGCCTTTCAACATCAAGTCGTGGTATTCGTTCGCGGCATTCTCGTATTGCCCCGACCACAGGTACAGGTCGCCCAATAAAAAACGTACGGGGAAAAAACACTGGCTGGTTTGCAACGAATAAATGGTTCCAAAGTTTGGCAGCTCGGCATCCTTCCAGGGTGCCAGGTCGGCAATAAGCAAGGGCGCCAGTTCTTCGATTGTAAGCGCCGGTTGCTTCTGAACGGCTTCGGCATCGGCAACGCTCAGTACCGGTTTATCGTAATATATCGCCTTGCCATAATTCAAGGCAAGCTGCATGTAAGTCCATGCCCTGATTCCTTTTGCAGCCACGTATTCCTTTTGCATGACCTTGATACCGCCTTTCACAATGGCGGTGTCAATGTTGTGGATCACATAATTACAATTATTGATAATGGCATAATAATCTTTCGGGGGATTGACGTATGGATTTGTTGCCGAAATATCGAAATTGTTTATTTCCATAAGGGCAGCCGACGAGGTGGAAGTTACATCCATCAAGTCGCCACGCAATTCGCCCAACAGCACATAACCGTTTGCCAGTTTCTGTACCTTCGACAATATGGCCGACATGGAATAGACAGTATCATTGGCATTATTGAAATCGTACTGGTCCTTGAATACAACCCGTTCGGAATCGACATCCAGCAAGCTGTCGCATCCGGCAAGCGTGAAGCCTGCAAGTAAAAGATATAAAATTGACTTATTGAACTTTTTCATATGTTTCTTATTAAATACAAACCTTGCATTTGTACGGTTAGAGATTGAATTTAATGCCTACAAAATAACTTCTCGACTGGGGAAGCAAACCCGCATCAATTCCCTGGTAATAAACAGCGTTGTTAGCCGACGATTCGGGATCCAAGCCCAGGTATTTGGTAAGGGTAAACAAATTGTTGGCCGACACCCACAGGTTGAAACCTTGGATATAGTCGCTTTTAATCGGCACATCGTACGACAAGGTGATGTTCTTGAGTCGCAGGTACGAACCATCCTCGATCCAGCGGCTCGAGAAACGCGAATTTCCCATCGGGTCGCCATACATTGCCTTGGGCTGGTTGGTGGTTTGCCCATCGGCGGTCCAGCGTGTCAGCATGATATTGGTCTGGTTGTTGAATTCCTTGCCTGCCTCCAACTGGCTGCGGAAGTAATTGTACACATCGTTGCCATAGGAGTATGTGAACACGCCGCTCAGTGTAAATTGCTTGTACGCGATTTTGGTGGTGATATTGCCGTAGAAATCGGGATTGGGGTTTCCAATGACTTGCTTGTCTTTTTCATCAATGATTCCATCCTTCACACCGTTGGCATCGGGCACATCTTCGAAGTGTATGTCGCCGGCCCCAAAGTTTGGGCTTGAAATGGTACCATCGGCATTGCGGTTGCTCAGGCTGGCTACATCGGCCTCGGCCTGGGTGGCAAACACGCCAAGCGACTTGTAACCATAGAATGCACCCACAGGCAGCCCCACAGCGGTGCGGATTTCACCCTCGAACACCGGGGTAGAATAATCGGGTACCGACAGGGAAGTGATTTTATTGGCATAATGCCCCACGCTGGCGCCCAGTTCCCACGTCAAATCCTTAAGGTTAAGCACTTTCCAATCAACCGACACTTCGAAACCCTTGTTTTCCAACGTGCCTCCATTTGTCCAGTAGTTTCCCAAGCCCGAAACATCCGGGGCCTGCTTCAATAACAGCAGGTTCGAGGTATTGCTACTGAAACAATCGAAACCCAGGGCCAAGCGGTCGTTGAAGACACCCAGGTCGACACCCGCATGTGCAGTTTTCGTGGTTTCCCATTGGAGGGTCGGGTTGTCGAGGTTCGCCAGCAGCAAGCCGTTTGCCCTGCCAATGAACTGCACCCCGGCAAAATAGGCACGGGTTTGGTAATCTTCAATGCCATCGTTGCCTGTGACATCGAAACCGGCGCGCAGTTTAAGCAGGCTTACAACAGGAAGGTTTTTCATGAAGCCTTCGGAAGACATAAGCCAGGCGCCGTTAATGGCCGGGAAAAATCCCCAGGTATGCCCGAAAAGCGACATTCCTCCTTTTGTTTCGCTCCCGAAACGCGAGGATGCATCCATGGCGGTGGTAAGTGTCAGGAAATAACGTTTTTCAAAATCATAATCAACGTTCACATAGTTCGACAACGAGTTGGTATGCTTGTTTATTCCATTGGTTTGCAAGTATTTGAAATCGCCCGTAATCTGCGTGTTGCTATTCATTTTGGTGTTGTGTTCCTCCAGGTAGTCCGATTCATAATAATTGTTGCTGTAACGCAAGCCATACATGGCTTTCACATGATGCTGGTGCCCGAAACTTTTTTCATAAGTCAACCTGGTGTCATCAAAATAGTTGGTATTGCGCATAACCTGGCTTTTCACCTCGTTTTCGGATAGCCCATAATTCGGGATATATTGTATGGGCGTGTAATTCATGGGGATATAATGCCTTTCCACCGTTTTATTCACATTGTAGTCGAATTGCGTGCTTAAGGTAAACTCCTTTGAAAGTTTGATGGTCGGGGTTAATCCGACATTCACCCGGGTGTTTCGTAAATTATTCAACGACAAATCAATGACTCCCACCGGGTTGCCTACCCCAAACTCGTCGGTATGCTCCAGGTCGGTCGATTTTTCACCAATAAACGTATAGGAATTCGGCGCCATGAACGGGGATTTCACGTACGAAATCCAGGTTGGTGATGAAAAATTCATACCATCGTCCAAAAGGGTGCGTGTTGCTTGCGCAACCCCGATATTGACACCTAAATTAACTGTCTCAATCAATTTTATATCGGCGTTCAACCGGGTGTTGATGCGGTCGCTTTTTGTAGTTTTCACCACGCCGTTGTTCGCCGTGTACCCCAGCGAGAAATAATACAAGGCTTTTTCATCACCCCCATTCACATTGATCAGGTAGCTGTCTGTGAATCCTTTCTGGTAAATTTCCTTGGGCCAGTTGGTCGAATTATGGTTGGTGTTGTACACCTTGATGTTCGATTTGTCGTTTTCCAGGAAATCGTAGTTCGAAATGTCGGTCCCGGTCACACCCTGCGTGCCAATTAAGTCGCTGGCATAAATCCTGTAACTGTCGGCTGTCATCATGGGCATGGTGGCAGGTATATCGGTGACACCCGAGAACACGTTAAAACTGATTTTGGTAACCATTGAGCTCGAACGTTTGGTTTTAATCACCACCACGCCGTTCGAAGCCTTGCTGCCATACACCGATGTACCATCCTTCACAACCGTAATGCTTTCAATGTCATTCACATCGATGGTGCTCAAGGGATTGGAGAAAAACCCTTTATGGATTGAAACCACGTCGTTCAGATTATCCCAAATCACACCATCAACGATAAACAGCGGTTGGGAATTGGCATTCAGCGAGTGCAAGCCGCGGATAAACAGGGCGGCGCCCATACCCGAAAGCCCCGAACGGGTGACGGCCCTGACATCGCCGCCAATAGCCCCTTGGATAGTTTCGTCGACCGAAATAGCCGACACATGCTGCATGTCGTCCACGCCCCTGGTGGAATTGGTTTTTTCCGAATTTTCAACATCACCCAACAAACCGACGGTCTTTTTCGAAAAAGTGCTGAACCGGTCGGAATAAAGCTTTACAACAACCTGGTCCTTCCCACGCAATGGCATTTCAACCGTGTTATAATCATAAGCCTTGACTTTCAGCACAGCCTTAAGCGTTGTTGTTTTTATCGAGAACTCACCCTTGTCATCGGTTGTGGCAGTTGTACCTGCAACCGGAATTGAAATTTGCGCTGCTTTCACCGGTTGCTTGGAGTGGGCATCCAGCACACTGCCGGTAACAATAATATCGGGCGACTTACCCTGGGCCGAAACGGCCGGCAAGAAAAGGGTTACGGCAACAAAGGCACAAACCAACTTAAAACAGATACCCAATCTGTTCACAAATATGTTATTATTTCTATTCATCATTTTCATACGAACAAGTTATGTGTCATTATGTTACTGAACCACCGGCTCAAGGATAATATAATCAATTAACAGGCTTCTATTTCCTAACAATTGGTCTGCCGGCTTAAAACCTACTGCATTTACCACGGCCAACGAAACCGTTGTCTTGTCATTCTGTAGTGTCAGCAAGTTACAAAAAGGGAAAACAACATTTTGCGCAACCAGCACCTTGTCAACCTTGGTTGGGTTCGTAGTAAAAATAGTGGAGGCATCGGTAGTTGGAAATTTATCTATCGTTGAAGCAGTTTTACCCGCCAGTACCTGGTGCGTGGTATCAATTGCCGCATTGTATATCTGCTTGCCGCTGGCGTCGACATACGACAAAAAGAATTTTACTTTATTAGGCCGTTCATCGCCGCTTGAAATCATCTTCGTTGGGGCAAAAACACAATATATGTTGTATGCGGCCGAAAGGGTGTTTGGCAATTCGAATACTGCATAGGGTGCTCTAATACCGTTCACAGCCACATCCTTCAAATACAAGTACTTCCCTCCCGAAATGTCATATCCAGATCCCACACCCGAGTAAATATAAGTATCGTAATTTGCCTTTTCATTTGTTTTGAAGGTCGCCGATTCGGCTTCGAAACGCAGGGTATCGAACCAACTTTCGGTAGGCCGAAGCGTCAAACCGTATGATACACATGCCAACCCGTTACTCAGGTTAAATTTCATTGAATTATCAAACAATTCGCTGGGGTTGCTGTATTTTGTCCCTAAAGTGGATTTCAATGTGGAAGTTGTGAGAGGGAAACTCAATTTGCCGCGGAAAAACAAATCCTTGAGCAAGTACAATTTTGCATACTTCCTTCGGGCAGCCTCCCCGCCATCGTCGGGTAAGAAGTTAAAGTAGGGTGCAATTTGTTCGTAAGCTTTCGCCCAGGCATAATCTGTTGGTAAAATAGCCGTGTAAATGCTGTCTTCGGTGTTCAAAGCCGCCACATTATCCAGGATCACATTCGAGTTCCTAAAAACAGAATCGACAAATACCCCGTCCTGGAAGCTTAGGGCCGGATCGTAGATCTTTGTATTGAGCGAATTCAGGAACACCTTCAACGAATCCAAACCGGGTTGCTGGTCAATAAATTCCCAAAAGTTAAAGGTATATGGCACATACACGCCAAGGATATGCACAATCCCGTTTTTGGTCGCCAAATCGGGTTTGACAACTGGCATGCCTCCAAAGGTGAACCCGCCGGCGGTTTTTTCGAACAGCAACAATTTCTTATCGAACATCCGGAGAAGCTTACCCGCACCCTCCAACATGGAAGTGGAATAGGAAAAACGGGTGACATGGTTTCCTACTATCTTGTAAACTTCTGCCGTATCGGTAAAATCCACATATTCCAACGAAGCATTGGTGGGCGCCCAAACCGTGTACGACGAGGACTGGCTGAGAATGGAGTCGTAGTGGGTAATCCGAAGCATTTGCGTAAACTTCGTCAACGTTGTATCGGCCGATATGTATTGATACAAGTTCAGGTTGCTTTTATTTTGGGGTTCGGAAAAATAATGTTCGTCCCACACATCCGAACACGACACAGCCGAGAATGCCACTATCAGTGTTGCAACCAGGGAAAAACCCAAATACTTAAATTTCATATTATTAAAAATTAATGTGTAATAATTTCGAAGAATCAATCGCCTGCAAGTATATTCCTTTAATAAATATCTTCGGTTTCAATAGAGCTCGTGGGAACGAATTCCAGGTAATCGAACATGAATTCGCCACCACTCAACGCCTTCACCGAGAATTTGTGGTGTCCATCGCTGTTCCAGGTATAAGTTCCCATAATCCGCCGGAGAATCTGGGGACTGTAGCGGGCATTCTTACCCGACGACCAGCCTGGACTAGGAACTTTATAACTGGCCGGGCCTTTCATGTAACCTCGGTTACGCATCATTTTGTCGTTTTCGTAGCCATCCCAATCGTCCCGGCTAACTTCGGGCGCAACAAAACCGATGGAGGCATCCGATGACTCGGTGTTGAGGTTCAAGGGTACGCCACAGGGTTTGTCGTCTATATAAAGCTGTGCCACACCACGTTTGCCATTGGTCAGGTAGCCAAACCGGACTTCGTAAGTACCGGCAGGAATCGGCGGGGTCAATACTGTGAAATCAAATAAATTCCCCGATGTGGCATTCAGGTAAATCTCGTCACCTTCATAATTCTGGAACTTGTCATAACAAGTTAAATAACGCACCACCGTTTGTTCCGAAGAGGAAATCCGACTGATATACCCCCGTGGAAGTTGGAAATTAATGTTTTGCTGGGTTGCCGAATATACAGTTCCAAGCCCACGCATGTTGTTATTGGTCAGCTCATCGAAAAAGCTGGACGAATCGAAGCGCAGGCGTTTGGTTGTAAGTTCATTCACCACATCGGCGCTGTATACCAGCATGCCATTGATTTCATGGTAATAACCATTATTAGCCGTTTTATTAACATATCCACCCAATTGAAGGCTTTTACCTGTTTCCCTGCAATAATTAAACAAATTAGCTCCACTCATCAACCTATCCTTCTTGACTTCCATCAATGTGTTCGGGCACATGGTTTCGATATATTCGTACATGTCGCTGCCCACCAGTTTAATCATGTGGTCGGTATCGTACCTGTTGATAAAGTGTTCGGAACTCAACCGTTTGGTGATAATATGATAGGCCACAAAGCGGTTCAAGCTGTTGGTCCTGCTCTGCGGGTCTTTATCAGCTGCATCTTCGGGGTATACTTGGTTGTACACGCTTGCTGCGTAGGCTTCCAAATCGGCCAAATTCCTAATGCCGTTTGCCTCCATCGTGGCATTGCTCTCCATCAGCAAGGTGTAACCGTATTTGCGGGTCGGCGGAACAACATCATAATACCATTGCTTTGCTTCTGCCTTGAGGCCGATCAGACTTTCGTATTTATTCGGGTCGTACGATTCATCTTCATCCCTGTACAACGAATCGGCCAATCCGGTTGCAATCAATGCCTGGTTGAACAAGGTAAACAAACTATCCTGTGCTATCACGCCTGCAATTCCCACACGAACCGGTTTAATCACCCTGCTGATTTTATGGATTATCCCATTATGCACAAGAATGTTCTTATCCCTCACCAACGAAGAATCAATTCTAATTTTCCCATTCTCATCGGTCGAACTGGTTTTAATAAACCCACCACCTGCCGTGGTAAAGCCGGTAAGTATAGGCCGACCACTCATCGACAGCATGGGGAACGAGCCATTATCAACAAAATCGGCCAAACTATAAATCGCCCCGCTGATAATGTGGTCGTAAGCAATAATCTTCAACGAATCCATCGGGAAATCGGCCAAGCTTTTCCTCCCCATATCGGCATAGAAGTTTTTCATGGCCTCGTTGTCGGGGACAAAACAGGTGTATTGCCCATAAGCGTTTAACAACCCCATTACTTTAGTAGTATCTAATAAAGTAACGAATTCGGAATATTCGGCCGGACGGTCCTTCAAGTACTGGCCCAGCATGTTGTCGGTGAAAGTATACAGGCTGCCCTTGTCAATTTGATCGGAATCGCAAGCCGAAAACAGGAAAGCTGCTATTGCAACCAGTACCAGCTTATATTTAAAATGCCGGACCAAGGCAATGTTACAAATATTGTTTTTCATTTTTTATGAATGATATATGGTGAAAATAAAAATCAATTCAAAACACAAGACAAATTCAAAAAAACGCCATTACAGGAACTTCGCTTTTCCCCGGGAAACCGACGGTTTAGCGTTGCGAAGAACTTGCTGCTGTTTTATAATACGGATTCTGTACCAGGTTTTTATTGGCAACCAGTTCCGATTCGGCTATCGGCATATACATGGCATCGAGGGTAGGCGCACCCAAGGAAAAGGTACTGCCAGTGAGCTTGTAAGTCAGGTATTCATTCAATGTGCCGGTTGAACCTTCGCGACGCGACCACCGGACCAAATCGAACCAACGCTTCCCCTCGAAAAGCAACTCGCGGTGGCGTTCGCGCAAAACCAGCCTCGACAATTCCTCCTTCGATTTGTAGTTTTCCAACTTCAACGAGTCGGCAACCGTTTTTCCATCGCTAGTAGTGTTCGACCTCAAATAAGTCTTGTTCACCAATTCAATGGCTCTTTGGTTGCTCACACTGTCACCCAGTTGAACCAATGCTTCGGCTTTCATCAAAATCACATCGGCCAAACGGTAAAGAATCCAGTTGGGTGTTTCGCTTCTATAACCGTATAAACCCATTGTTCTACCATTCACTACCCGGTCTTCCCTTTTCATTCCCGGGTATTTGAAAATGAAAAACACATCACCATTGGAGATATAGGAGTCTTTCGCCCGGATATCGAATTCACTTTCCATTGCAGGCGATGTAACAGGCTTGAAGTAAAACGGGCTGTGGACGGCAGAAGGATCTTTGCTGTAAGGGTCGAAAGCCAAGTTCAACGGGAAGCCAAGTTCGCCAATAGGCTCAGCCTGCGAACCATACAACAAGTTCACCGGATCGTTAACTTGAACCGACTGGTCGAATTGCAACTCCAGGATGGTTTCGGTGGATTGTCCCCGGTAAAAAACCTGGTAGAAGTTATTAAACTTGGATCCTATCAATTCCAGGTTCTTATTGGCCAGCACCAAATCGGCCGCCTGCACGCACTTGTCGTACTGCTGGTCCCATAAATAAACATCGGCCATCAATGCATTCACTGCTGTGAGGGTGAACCGCCCTTTGTTGAAATCGGTACGGCCGAAGTCAGCGGGAATATATTGTTTGGCAAAAACCAGGTCGTCGATTATATGGTCCATAACCACCCGGTATTCCGATGTCTTAGGCCGATAATCCTGCGTGTCGTCAATACTTGCTTCATCCACCCAAGGCACATCCTTGAACGAACGTATCAGGTAGAAGTAACACAATGCACGGATTGCCCGCGTTTCTGCCTGGACTTTTTTCAAGTCGGCAGGGGAAAAATTCTTGTCGCGGTTCACAACATCCGGGGCATACTTCAATATCGTGTTCGTGTAATTGATTACCGAATAAAAAGGTCCCCATTTTGCATACGGGTTAGTGGAGGTTAATTCACCTGTAAGTATTTTTGAAATACCATCCCTATCATTATTATATCTGAGAAGAATAATGTTATCGGAACGTATTTCGCCCCATACCATCATCCGGTACATGCAGTCATCGGTTGTCAACCCACGGTAACATGCATTTACCACCGATTGAACATCCGATTCCGATTGCCAGAACTCTTCCAAGATTATCTGGCTTTCGGGCTTCACTGTCAGCCAGTCGGAACAGCCGGTTGCTCCAAGAACCAAAACCGCCGACATGAATATCGATATAAATCTTATTTTTTTCATCTAAAAGTATTTTTAAAAAGTCAACTTAACCTGACCCGTTTCAACTTAATATTTTTTTATTACAAACCAACTGAAACACCTAGCGTGAAGTCTTTTGAACGTGGGGTACTCGAATTATCAATACTTAGCCCCCCGTCAGTATCCAGGTTACCATACCCGACTTCGGGATCAACACCTGAATACCTGGTCAGCACAAATAAATTATTAAAAGTAAGATAGATACTTGCTTTCTGGACTCCATATTTCTTCAACATCTTGGATGGAACCGTATAGTTGAAAGTCAGGTATTTGAACCGGAGGAACGACCCATCCTCAACAAACCGGTCGCTTCCCAACCAGTTGTACCCCGTTTTGTGCAAGGCACGCGGCAAGATACCGTTCTTATTTTCGCCATTGATATTTTTCGAATTGTCTCCATCCACCCTCCAACGCCAGTTTACAGCCGTACTCTGGTTGTTATCATAATACATGTTTTCGGCATTCATGCGTGCAGCATTGACAATCTTGTTTCCCAAGCGGAAATTGAAGAACATGTTGCACGACAAATTCTTATACCGGAAAGTAGGGCCGAAACCCCCATTCAATTTCGGGTTGCTAGTCCCCAGGTATACGATATCCAATTCATCGATATTGCCATCGTGGTTAATGTCCTCGTACATAGCATCGCCGCCACGGAATTGGTACTGAACCCCTTTAACCCCATAACCAAAATACATCGGCTTCGGCTTTCCGTATTCATCTACAATCACCTTTCCGCTCGCATCCTTTGCCACCGGGGCATTGGTGTGTTCATCGGTATACTTATCGTACTGGTAAACACCCTTATAGCGGAATCCATAAATAGACCCGAACGAATTCCCTTTTTGAACACGCGTTAAATACTCGCCATTTTTATATGTAAAATCCGCATTCTTTGCCTCCAGTATTTTATCTTCGAGGTCGATTAATGTATTCTTATAATTTGAAAGGTTGAACTTGAAGTCGATACTGAAATCCTTGCTATTGTAAAATTTCGTAGCATAGAAGTTCACTTCCCAGCCATCGTTATCCATGATACCGCCGTTAATATAATTATAGACGCCAAAACCGGAAGTTTCGGATACGGCCACATCCTTGAACAATAAATCGCTGGTCCGCTTATTGTAGAAGTTTATATCAAAAACGTATTTGTCGTTGAATAGTCCTAAATCCAGGCCGTAGTTGAACGAATTGGTCGACTCCCATTTTAAATTATCCAACTTCAACGATTTTGGTTTAATGGCAGCCTGGCCGATATAGGATCCGTAATTTTCGTACAAACTATAAAACAAATACTCTTCGCTGGGCTGGTTGCCGCTAATACCCCATGCGGGACGAACTGCCAGCATGCTCACCACCTTTTTCAACGGTTTCATAAACGGCTCATCGGAAATGATATACTTCAGGTTGACACCCGGGAAATTACCGAAACGGTTCGATTGCCCGAAACGGGTACTACCCTCACGGCGCAAGGTTGCATCGAAAATATACCGTCCTTTGTAGGAATAGTGCGTACGGGCCATGAAAGCCAACGAACGCCATGTGGAGTGGCTGGTGCTTCCATCATCCAATGTTCCCACACCCGAGGTTACAGGGGCTTCGAATGAAGGCAAGGAAGATGCCCCGATACCCTGGCTGGACGAACTTCCCACAGTAACCTGCATGGAACCGTAAAGCAACAACGAATGGTCCTTGTTTGTAAACTTGGGTTCCCAAGCCAGGTTCTGTTCGCCAAAGACCGACAAACTTTCGGAGTCTGAATTATCCGCCTTGTTGCTTGTCCCCCGGCTTTTATCTACATTGTTCCATGGCCGGTTGCTTACTTCCTGGGGCAGGAACATGCTAGTTTTGTTGTTGTTCATGTCGAACGACACGAACATATTGTAGCGCAACACCTGCTTGTTTGGATCCAGTAAATCGAACTGGAGCCTGAACGTGGGCAAAATACGCAACGATTTCAACCGGTTTACAGCCAATGTACCCAACGCCACGGGATTGTACAAATCTTTTTGCTCGTCGGATAATGCGGAAGACCTAGAAATATTGTAAAAAGCCTTGGTGTCGTTGCCCGCTGCATCCTGTGCATAAATACTTACATTGGGCATTTTCTTATAAGCAATACCCAACAAATTGTCGTAATTCCGTGCATTGTCGGAATTTGTTAACGAAAACTCGGAAATAAATTTAATCCTGTCCGAAACCTTGTATTCCAGGTAGGCACGGGTCGAGACACGGCTCAGCTCCTGTCCTATCACGGTACCGTTTTGTTTGAAAAAACCTCCCGACACCCGGTAACTGGCCCGTTCTCCCCCACCCGACAAGGTAATGTAGTGGTCGCTGATGTTCCCCACCTGGGTTACGGCTTTCACCCAGTCGGTACTGTTGTTGAAGTTCTGGTATTCAGGGAAATTTTGGTTATAATTATACTCGTCGATGTTGTTGGCATTCTCGTCTTGGGCCACATTGAAATACGATTGCTTCATCAACATGGTGAAATCGCCACCATTCAACATATTCAATCCTTTGGGTTGAACCGTGCGGGTGTAACGGTAAGTATAGTCGACACGGGTTGGTCCGGCAATACCTTTTTTGGTGGTGATCATCAACACCCCGTTCGCCCCTTTCGAACCCCAGATAGCCGAAGCGCCGGCATCCTTCAACACCGTGATTTCGAGGATGTCGTCCGGATTGATGCTCAGCATGTTGGCATACTGTTCCTGGTTGGAGTTGGCAAAATCGAAATTCGGATCCACTTGCGATTCGAACGGAACATTGTTCACAACAATCAAAGGCTGGCTGTTACCGGTAATGGAGGTCACACCACGGATACGCATGGCAGTACCGCTTCCGGGGTCTCCCGAATTGGCCACAATATCCAACCCCGCAATACGCCCCTGCAAGGCTTCGTCGACCGAAGACACCTGCAATCCCTCAATTTCCTTCATGTCAATGGTTTGCATGGCGGTACCTATTTCGCGGGTTGGAATGGAGTAGCCTCCTTGGTTTTGCTTTCTCGAAGCCACAACCTCCACTGTTTTAAGCGATTGGGTGTTGTCGACCAATACAATATTCACCACGGTCTTATTGGAGATATTCACAATTTGCTTTGTATAGCCTATGTAGCTGACAGAAAGCCTGTTTTGCAAGCTTTTCGCCTTCAACACATAATGGCCGTTAATGTCCGTAATGGTTTGGCCCACCACACGGTTATTGGCATCAAGTTCGGTAACACTTACCCCGATCAATGTTTCCTTGTCGGTGGCCGAAGTAATTGTACCCTGTATAATTGTTCCTCCCGTTGTACTCTGTGCAAAACTACCGAATGAGAACGCAACGCTCAGTATCAGTACCAGTGCAGAAATGGTTCTTTTCATATATATTTTCATTATTATTCGATGGTCAATACGTTATCAATCTGGTGAATCACAGCAGAAGCCGAACTGGTAATGGTGGATGTATTAAAATTAGCGCCCGAGGTACTACCGGTCTTGTCAACATTCTTGTATTTCGAAGGGAGGTTCGAGAAAATATAATCCTTCACGATAATGTTCCGGAAATTATTGTCATCCACCACATTGGCAGTACAGTGTGCTGCGCCATCCCATGTGTCGGCTGTCAGGTGCAAGGTGCTTCCATCCCCTTTCACTCCGATTTTAAAATACTTGGTTTTGGCGGTGTTCCAATACGTGGATACATTGTCGGTTTTAATTGTCGAGGACTGGAACCTTTGGTCGAGCACCTGGTCGGCAAAAACCGCATTGTCCTGGAAATGGTATTTCAGCATACGCACCATTTTGTCAATTTCCGCATTCTTTTCCGTCGTGTTTGTGATGGCATTTATTTCGTCCCAGGTTTTAATGCGGTGGGTGTCAATGGCCAGCTGCACGGCATCGTTGGTGGGGACATAAATGGTATACCTGAAAGTACTGAAGAACTTCACCCTTTTGTCAACACCCTGGTCGACAAATATCGAACCCTGGGGAACGCCGCTCAGAAGCTCGTAGAACTTGCTGAACTCTGGGGTTTCGCTCAGCACCTTGTAAACCGACCTCAGAGCCGGTTGGATCGGGTGGTTCAGGAAATAAGTCTTACCATTTCCACCGCTAAGCGACTGGTTGAAAAAGCGGGTGGTACTGATTGTATTGCCGTTGGCAATATCGCCGCCCCCCTGCACGGTCAACGAGCTTCCCGACCCTTCGACACGGATTATGTCGTTGGCTTTGGTTATAAAGTATTTCGAGCCTTTCGAACCTGTTGCGATACTCCTGTCGTCCACGTCGCCTATTACAATATGGCTGTCGAGCAAATCCCACAACCTGTTTTTAAGGAAGTCGGGGCTGGTTATGCTATCGATAGGTGTGTCGTCGGTTATGACATCGTTTATTTTGTCATACCTGTAAACATAGGCCTTCACCGACGAAGACTTTGTGTCGAACACATATTTCAAAACCCCCTGGACATTCTGCCCGTAAGCAATGGGGTCGATGTATTTATCGAAAAATTCATCGGTGGGAACAAACAAGCTGTACTTGCTAACCAGCGAGTTCAGGTACAGTTTGTAAAATGCAAACATGGTTCCGTCGACACTGGACTGGGAAATATTGATAGCCCAATTCATGATTTTGGAATTAGCACTCATCAATACCGGGCTATAAACCGAAATATAATCGACCGGCGGATAAACAGAATTGCTAACAAAAACCTGCCCGTTCACCCCCATATACGATTTACCTATGTCGATATGACCCTTCTGAACAGGCATCGGGTAATTTTCGCCATCCACCATTTTGCTAAACTTGCTGGGTACCGACTCTATCAACGATGGACGCATGTGGCGCTTCAAGAACGGTAAAATAATATTGGTCGGCATGTTTTCCCACGACCCGAACCGGTCTTTCAGGATGGCGCCCACACCATCACCGTTCAAGTAATCATTCATGGCCTTGTCCGTAGGTACAAAAATACATGCCATATCGGCTTGCAAAGCCCCTGTAATTGACCTGTAACTGTTCCAGCCCGGGTTATACGGCAGGTTTGGCTGTGCAACTCCATTTATCATATAAGTAAACGATTGCGCCCCACTTGAGAAATAGGATTTTGAAAAAATCGAATCTGTGAATTCAGGATGCAAAAGCTTGTACGCCATGGTGCTTGTCGCATCGTATACAGGCACGCTGAAACGCTCGAGCAAGCGGCTGAATATTTTAGTATCCGGGCATTTATTGATATATTCTGCCATATTCATACGTGGCACCAACACCTTGTTCAATACATGGATGTATCCATTTTTACACCGGACATCCCTCTTCACAACCTTATTGTCGAACAGGTACCAGTCATTTTTCGACCGTGTTGCTCCATTGGTCAAATATGAAAAATCCTCATCGGTTATCCCGTAGCTATCCATCAGGTACTGGGAAATGAATGCCATGGGAATGGTTTTATTCGAACTGAAAACCGTAAAATCATTTATCACGTATATCCCTTTATCCTTGTAGTATGCCCACCTTTCCCCATCGGGAACATCCTCCGGTTTTACAAAGTGTACCATGTCAATATTTTCCAATGCCGTTTGGCGGCGCATGGCAGTGCCTTCGTAAAGCAAATCACCGCTGTTGTAATTGGAAAACATGTCCGAAGTGAACGTGTTGTTAATCAACGAATAATTCAACAGTTGCTTTTTCTGGCTCTCAGTCAGTTGGTCGTACCCTGTCACCCCCCACTCGTTGTTTTTGTAGAATTCGTTGAACGCACTGTCATTGGCCACAAACAAGGTTTTGCTTCCGGTCAGTTTCAGTACTTCGGCATAATTCAAATCGTCGATCAAATGCACGAAGTTGGTAAAATGCCCATCCGATTTAAGATATTCATAGATACTGCCACCCAGCCATTCGGGTTCTTTTTCATCGTACGGATTTTCGTCTGCACACGAAGCAAGGCCAAAAATTCCAATGGCTAAAATTATCGCAAACTTCAAACGGCGACACATAGCATTTCCTATACAATTTTTCATTTCAAGTATTTAATATTTAAGAATATATTTTTTAATATGCTGAAATAACGGCTACAGCTTGACAAACTTGTTGGCTCCCCAGTTTTTAGTTTTCAGGACATAGCTGCCCGGGGGCAAATCCGCCACATTTATCTTGTTATTAGCAATGGTTTCCCGTTTCACGAGCACCCCGTACATATTGAAAATCTCAACCTGCATGTTGTTGGAATTTTCATTTCCAAATGCCAAGTAATCCGTCGCCGGATTGGGGTACAAATTAAAACCGGAAACCGAGGGTGAATTAACTTCGTCGCTTACCCCTACCGGGTCAATCACCATCCAGCCTACTGCATCGGCAAGGGTCGAAACAACTCCTGTCGACCTTTCACGCTGCTTCACCACGTTTGCATATTTGCTGTAAATGGAAAGGCAACGCAAGGCGGCGGTCACCGTGTCATCGGTACAGGTTTGCATTTGTGCCATGAACACCGGGTTTCCGATGCTGTCGCCGTAGTTAATCGACTTGTAGACAGAACCTACATAATTGTTGGCTGTCCTTCCCACAATGACCTTGCTCCCGTTAATCATGCCTTTTCCTCGGGTAATGGCAAAGTACGAGACAGTTTCCGTCGAAGGTACCGTGGTCACGGCTGTTTCCTTTTGTATTTTGGCTTCAAAACCCGTCCGGGTAACATTCCTCACCCGGAGGCAGGTTGCAAATGTGCTGGCAGGGAGCAATTGGCTCGCAAACACCACCGGGACAGTGTCGAATGGGGTTGGAAACACAACCGTTGTCCACGAAGCGCCTATTTTGGTGCTGGCATTTGCAATGGCCTTGAGGCCTCCAAAATCATATTCACCGGGCGCCAGTACAAGGTACGGCGCAGCATCTTCCTTCGACAACGTGCTGACATTCTGATACCGCCAAGGCGCAAGCTGCAAGGTAAAACGGCTGGAACTGGTATACTTCACACGTGGGGTCAGCAGTACAGTAGAATTGTTATTGGTGGCTGCCGATGTAATGATTGCCGGGAGGGTTGCAAATGACTTCCCGAACATGACCGGATTCCAACCCACATTAGCAACCGACACCGTGCCAAACTGTATATCC
>DATGXD010000181.1:0-3493 GCA_035299105.1 Paludibacter sp.
GGGGCAGAATGGCGGATGATTTTGACGGTTTATTCCCGGTATTGATGCAGAAAACTTCGTGGGGGGTCAACCCCAGGAATTCATTTTCGTTGAACTGGATAACCTTCCTGAAACTGCCTGGATTGACCGGGTTTTGGTTGAAGTGAAGCGGGTACACCTGGTAATTCGCGGGATTTGCTATCCCCCATTTTTGGGAATTGTCGAAAACCAGGAATCGTCCGGCGGATGTGGGGCATAAAATCCGGGTATCGGAAAAGAAACTGTTGGCTGGCACAATATGCTCGCCATCATAAACATAATTCCCCTTGTCGGTTTGTAAAACCACTCGGTCGCCAAAGGTGGTCATGGTGTAACAGGCTCCCGCATTTAATGCCATGGGAATGGGGCGGATTTCCTCGCCCAAACTGCTGCAACTGAAAACTCCCTTGTTTGTACCAATCAGGATTTTTCCGGGCAATAGTTCTGAAAAGCAATTTATTACGATATCTTCGCCGGAACTATTGAAATACAATTTCCCGATATTTGTGAATTTGAAGCGGTCGGCATGGTAGTAAAGCAACCCGTGGTTGAATGTGCCGATCCAGAATCCGCCCTGGTTGTCGTTGAAAAGCGTGCTGGCTTCGGTGGTTACATCCGTGCCATCCACCAGCCTGAACGTCCCGGTCAATTCTTTTTCCGCGAGTGACTTGTCTATTTCCCAAAGTCCTTTCTTGCAGCTGACCAGGATATTGCCATTGTTATCTATCGATATGGTGTTTAGCCAGTAATCTGTATTGAGCACCGTGCTCCATGTGCGGTTGTGCGTGTTATAGGCCTGCATGATACCTTTTTTATTGTTGCGGAGCGTGTATAGGTAATTGCGATCCTGCACCACTATCAGGGTTCGGTTGTATGTTTCCCGGTCTTTCGCGTTGAATATGTCAATTTTGTAGAGCAGTTTTGCACTCGCGATGTCGTAGCAAAGCATCAATCCGCTTTTGTAGAACAGGAACACTTCGTTTTTGACAGTGGCGATATCGAAAAGCTCGTCTTTCGTATTCTGCGGATATGATACCCTTTTGGTAAACAACCGGGTGCAATTCCTTGTGGTAGAATGGAAAAGCAAGTTGTCAGAGATGGTTTTAACCCAATAATTCTTGAAAACGTCCACGAACAAGTCCGCTGCACCTTCGTTAATCCCCATGTCTTTTAAAACCGAGTCCGGATGGTTTTCATAAGCCTCCTTGCCGATATCAATCAACATTAGTTCCTGGTAGTTTTTAATCCACACACGCCCCCCCTCGACGTATGAATGGTGGAAACCGTAATATCCGGTTAGTGGCATTGAATCTCCGGCCCGTTTGTGTATGTGCTTGAAAGTGGTTCCGTCGAAGAGGTTGGCAATCCCCTCGGTTATAACCAGCATGCGTCCATCGGTGAGTTGGGCAATATTTCGTATCCGGTTGTCGGACAGTGTATTCCGACTGTCTATTTCCGAAAATGCAAATTGTGTCCGGGCGGATATTCCGGCAAACAAGCAACCCAAAGCGAATAGGATGGTGGATAATGTAAACCGCATTATTTTTCAAGGTATTTCTGCAAAAGTAAGAAATTTGCAACAATAAATGTTCTGCATTGCCGCTTACTTTTTCCCGGGTACAGCATTACGCAAATATCCCAAATTACCGGCTTTACCGAAACATCGAATTTTAGCCGGACATTCATTAGCTCCAATACGATATGGAAGCCAACAAGTAACGCCGGATTCCGGGAAGTTGACTCACATGAAACAGGGCTGATGCCAATAACACTTGTTTTTCGTTGAGAATTTTTAAGTAAAATATTCCCCGATGCGGTTGTGTGGGAATAAGTGTTTTGGAGTTTCGAACGTATATAATATTACAAGGCAAGTATAACAAGTATAAAAAGTAGATGTTTGGTATGTATAAAACAGGTTTAAGATTGGTTGTGTTGTTTTGGTTAATTGCTTTTGCTGTTGAAGGCAGGCGCTTGCATGGCATGGATCCATAGGGTTAGGCACGTCCGTTTGGCAATTGTTGTTGCACTTTCCTGCCTGAATTTGGGCGGAACCGACATGCAATCCGGTTCGATTTCCACCCATACCTGAAATCAGGGACAAAATCAGTAGATTTGCAAGTGTCTATACGAAAGTTTTTATGTTTACAAAAGGGATACTGGATAAGCATGGCACGCAGAAATGCCGGTGTCAATCACCATTGAATTATATTAAGATTATCATGAATAAAGAAAAGAATACACAAAACAGCATTGATTTAAATTTACAGGCGGCTGGTGGAGTTAGGGCTTGTTGCTCCGGGTTTTTCGGGGTTTTTCTTCCCCTCGTTTTCGCCGTGCTACTTTCTCCCACCGCTTCCGCACAAAAAATCAAACACCCGTCGCTGCTGTATACCGCCGAACGGGTACAACAGGCAAAACAGCAGCTTAAGACTGATGCGACGGCCGTTTCGGCTTGGAACAGCATCAAGGAAGTGGCCGATGCAAACCTGAAAAAGAACGATTTGGGGAAATGCGATTTCCTGTCGTTGGCTTACCTCATGACCGATGACACGAAATACGCTAATAAAGTGAGGGATATCCTCCTGAAAACGGTTCGTGGCGACATCTGGAGCAATAACAGCGAAATGCTTGCCCGCAAACCGGCCTGGAATTCGGAATTGCAGCTGGCCCGTAAGTGCGGTTTGAGCGCCCTGGCATACGATGCCATTTACAACACGCTTACGGCGCCCGAACGAAAAGAAATTGCCGAAGGACTTTACCGTATAGGTGTTGTGCCTGCGCTGGGCGACTGGTTCCTGGAACCCACGCGGATTCACTCGCTGAACTCCATGGGGCATAACTGGTGGACCTCGTGCGTTTGCAATGGTGCTTTGTTGGCGCTTAGCTTGCAAAACGAATTGCCCGAACTCCGCGATGCCGCCGACAAGGTGTACGACCAGTTGCCCGAGTGGTTTGCTTTTGCGGGTGATGAAATCCAGAACAAACCCAAAAGCTGTGATGTGAACGGGGGTATGTACGAAAGCGTGAACTACGCCAATTTTGGCATTTCGGAGGCATTGCTCTACCGCCTTTGCTGGCAAAACGCCCACCCATCGGAAAAACCAAACGCCATCCCTGAAATCTCGAACGCCCAGGATTTTTTCATACATGTTTGCTATCCGCGTACCGGCCAGCTGTATAGCCTCAATTTCGGCGACAGCCATACGACCATTACCGGCCAAAATACCTTGATGCTCCTGCTGGCTTTAGGCTCGAAAGACAACAACATTCTCTGGTACCTGAACCAGCTGGAACAAGGCCAGACACGGGATGGGTTCTTCAAAAATTCACCCACCGGTTTCCTCTACTGGCCCGACACCAAACCGGCAAACCAAACGCCGCAACTGCCCAACTCGCAGATATTCCCCGATTTCGGATGGGCCACCATGCGCACTTCGTGGGAAAAGAATTCCACCTTGCTGGCCGTGAAAAGCGG
>DATGXD010000182.1:0-14561 GCA_035299105.1 Paludibacter sp.
GTCCATTTGTGGTATTCGATAAACTTGTAGCGTTCTTCGTTACTCAGGTTCTCGTTTTGGAATTTGGCCTTGTTGAACGCCGAGTAAGGAGGTGTGATCTTTAATCCCAGCGAGAACGACGAACCGCTTCGTGTGTAAATCGGGTTGTCAATTGAGTTCCGGCTCACCGTGAGGTTCACGCTGAAATTGTTGTAGTTGCCATCGGTTAATGGTGGCAGGTAATACCATTTGCTCAGCATGAACAGTTGGTACGACAATTCCCCCTGGAAAACAAAATAATCGTCGGGCCAGTTCAGCCGCTTGCCATAACCGATAGATGCCCCGATTGTGCGCATGTATTTGTTGGGATCCGTGTTATTATTATTGTAATATGAGCTATAACTGCTTCCGCCATAGTTATTATACCCGCTCAAGGAGTTGATGTAATTGTTGTAAGTCGATGCGTAACGGTCGCTCAAACCCGACTGGGTTGAATAATATATGGAAGCCGAAAGTGAATTCGGGCGCTTGCCTCCCAGCCATGGTTCGAGGAACGACATGCTGAACGATGAATAGGAATTCCCGTTGGTTCTTGCGCCCAATGTGAATGTTTGCCCTTCGCCCTGGGGTACAATCCGGTAGGTTTCGGGCTTGAATATGTTCTGGATGGCGAAGTTGCTGAATTTCAAATTGATGTTGCCTACAACCCCTGTTGATCCCCAACCGGCCGAAAACTCTACCTGGTCGCTGCCCTTGGTTTCAAGTTCGTAAGTTATGTCAACTGTGCCGTTTTCGGGGTCGGGCTGGATGTCCGGTTTCAATTTTTCCTGGTCGAAATGACCCATCTGTGCCAATTCGCGTAGCGACCGCATGATATCGTCCTGGTTGTAGAGTTGTCCGGGCTTGGTACGCAGTTCGCGGCGAACCACGTGTTCGTACACACGCGTGTTTCCTTTGATACCTATTTCGTTTATGGTAGCTGGTTTGCCTTCGTACATGCGCATTTCGAAGTCGATGGAGTCGTTGCTTGTGTTGACTTCAACCGGTTCGATTTGGAAAAACAGGTAGCCTCGGTTTTGGTACAATTTGCTTACCGCATCGTCATCGGTCTCTAACCTTTCCAACAGTTTTTTGTGGTTGTACACATCGCCCTTTTTAATTCCCAGGACCGCATTCAGCATGTCGTATGGGTATATTGTGTTCCCAATCCATTTGATGTCGCGGTAATAATATTTTTTCCCCTCGTTGATGGTCAGGTAAACGCTCACGCTTTTTTCATCGAATGGCACCACGCTGTCGGCCACAATGTAAGCATCGCGGTAGCCGATTTCGTTGTATTTTTCAATCAATGCTACCTTGTCTTTCTGGAATTCTTCGTTTACGAATTTCTTTGTCCTGAAAAAGTTCCGCCAATTGTTGTCGTTGGTTTTTTTCATGGCCTTGTTTATCTGGTTGAACGTAAGCGCTGAGTTTCCGGTGACAATGATTTGGTGAACCTTGGTTTTCTGCTTTTTATCCACATCGATGTCTACAATCACATGGCCGGGTTTGGCGGGGTCGTTACGTTGGTACACATTTGCCACCACATTCAGGAACCCCTTTTCCGACATGAATTTTTCAATCACTTTTTTTGCCCGGTCCGAGATATTCGGGGTGATTTGGTTGCCTTTGACAATGCCTATTTTTGCGCTTAAATCCTCGATTTCAGATTTTTTCAATCCGTTGTAGTTTATTTCCGAAACCCTGGGGCGTTCTTTTAATGCAATAGTCAGCCATATTTTCCCGTCTTCGATTTTGGTGGCCAGGATTTTGACGTCTGAAAAGAGGCCTTGTTTCCAGAACCTTTTCACTGCATTGGTAATGGCGCTGCCCGGAACTTCTATGATGTCGCCCACGGCAAGGCCGGAGAACCCGATAAGCACAAAATCTTCGTAGTTGGTGGCTCCGGTCACGGCTATGTTTGCAATTTCGTATTTTGGCGCCGAGTTTGAGTATTCAATTACAGGCAGGTTGGTCGAATCGTTCGCCGTGTTTGCTTGTGCTGCAAGTAGCTGGCTGAAAAAGAAAAGCAACGAAAGGGAAAGGAACGTTTTGTATTGCATAAGTTTATTGGGTATCGAGGTCAAAAAAAAGAAATCCTGAAATTATTTTCCAAAGCGGCGTTCCCGTTTTTGGAATTCGCAGATTGCCTGGTAAAAACTTTCTTTGCCGAATTCTGGCCAATGTGTTTGCGTGAAATATAATTCGGTGTAAGCAATCTGCCACAACAGGAAATTACTGATGCGTTCTTCCCCGCTAGTGCGGATTAATAGGTCTGGGTCTGGTATTGATTTGGTTGTCAGGTGGTTGCTTATTGTATTGGAATCCACATCTTCCAGTTTTAATTTGCCTTCGAGAACTTCCTTGCAGATGTTTTTCAAGGCATGGGTGATTTCCCAGCGCGACGAGTAACTGAGTGCAAGCACCAGCGAAAGCCCTGTGTTTTTGCTTGTCGTGTCAATGCATCGTTGCAGTTTTTCCCGTGCATTCACAGGCAGCCTGCTCAGGTCTCCAATTGCCAGCAGGCGCACGTTGTTTTTATTTAATGTGGGTGTTTCCCTTTCGATAGTGTCAATCAGAAGTTCCATAAGCGCATGTACTTCCTTCTCGGGCCGGTTCCAGTTTTCGGTCGAGAAAGCGTACAGTGTCAAGTATTTAATCCCGATTTCGGCAGCAGCTTCGGTGGTTTCACGAACGGATGTCACTCCGTTCTGATGCCCGAAAATTCGTTCATACCCTCGTTCTTTTGCCCAGCGGCCGTTTCCGTCCATGATAATGGCAATGTGTTCGGGAAGCCGGGTTAAATCAATATTTTCCTTGTGCGATGGCATGTTCTTTATCGTTTATGTTTCCTTTTTTTCTTGGTGGGGTTATAATTCGAATTTACACAGTCACATTCTTTTTTCAATATGTTGTAACTAACTCCGATGGTAATAGTTGACAACAAATCGTTGTTGAATAAGTTTGTCCCGTTCAGGTTCGGGTGTACATTCCCGTCATAAAGCTCGTTGTTTTCCAGGTTGTCGGAATGTAGAAGCACTCGGGTCGACCATTGCAATCCCGCATTCCAACGGTTTCCGAGCTTGACCTTGAAGCCAACTCCGAACGGGATGCTCAATTCGGGTAATATCTGGTTGCGGTACACATCCGTCATGGCGCCCAGCCCGGTAAATATGTACGGCGAAAATGGTTTGCTGAATGGCTTGTTCGGATTTTTCTCCAGGTCAAAGAAATTGAACTCCGCAGTAAAATCACTTGAATATACGAGATTGCTGAATTTGCCGGGGTTGGATATGTTTGCTCCCAATAATTCGGCTTTCAATGCCAGGCGGGTGTTGAAAATATACCTGAAAAACCCTCCATATGCCGCCTGCATGTTGTTGAATGGTATGCGGTTGGCATCGCCAAGGTAATACGAACCGCCACCCGCCAGGCCGATTTGGCCCTTGTATTCATCACCCGTGAACGCTTGTGCCCCGGCTGTTGTATAAAACACGCTTGCAATACACAAAAAAAATAATCTAATTAGTTTCATATTCATACCATTTCTAAAAGATGTGTAACATGTCCCTGATGGTGAGTAGTACATAATTAGATTTAAAACGTGTTTTTCCAAGATAAATTTTATGCCTTTTCGAAAAATTCAGCAACAAAAGTAATGATAATCTTTTAATGAAGATAAAATGACAGGGAAGCAGAGGGTATATTTAACGAAAAATTACAATTGTAGGGAGTTGATAATAATTGGTTGCCAGGGTGGGTGCTGAATGCTTTAAAAATGCTTTATTTTGTAAATTTTCCTAATGCCTCGTTTTCTTTTTTTGTCATTTCCTTTCTTAACTCGGGGGTTTTGTCATCTTGACCGCACAAATGTAAAATGCCGTGAATGATGATCCGGAGTAATTCTTGCTCGAAAGTCACGCCAAATTCGGCGGCGTTGCTCCTTACGGTGTCGACACTTATGAAAATGTCACCTGAAATCGAAGACTTGTCGCTGTAATCGAAAGTGATTATGTCGGTGAAATAATCATGGTCGAGGTATTGCTTGTTGATTTCAAGTATGCGCTCGTCGCTGCAAAAAACATAGGCAATGTCACCCGTTTTTTTGTTGTAACGGGCTGCGGTTTCCTTTATCCAGCGGCTGGTTGCCTGCTTCCGAATGTCGGGCATTTCCACATTCTCGTTAATGTACTGTATCATGGTTGTCGGGAATTTGCATTTAAAATATAGGGCTTGTGTTTTGCTTCCCAATGCCAGCGAACCGGCATTAATGGAAGAATAAATATCCCAGCAATATGGCTGCCGTAATGCCTACAATATCGGCAAACAAACCGCAAAGAATGGCGTAACGGGTGTTTTTAATCCCTACGGCGCCAAAATAAACGGCTACGATGTAAAATGTGGTGTCGGTGGAACCTTGGATGATGCTTGAAAGCCTACCTACAAACGAATCGGCACCGTGTGTTTTCATGGCTTCTATCATCATGCCGCGGGCCCCGCTTCCACTTAGGGGTTTCATGAATGCTGTGGGGAGCGCATCGACGAATTCAGTGTTTATGCCTGTGAGCGCTACCAGCCAGCGGATGCCGTCGGTCAGGAAGTCGAGTGCGCCCGATGCCCTGAACATGCCTATGGCCACGAGTATCGCAATGAGGTAAGGTATAATGCCAATGGCCACCTGGAAACCTTCCTTTGCACCCTCGATAAATGCATCGTACACGTTGACTTTTTTGACTAGGGCCATCGTGATGAAGCTGATGATTATGGAAAACAGGATGAAATTGGCTGCAAATCCCGAATATTGTGCAATTTGCTCTTTGGGCAGCCCGCTTAAAAAGTAAATGATCCCGCCTATCAGTGCCGAAATACCGCCCAGTGTCCCCAGCACCACTCGGTTGAACAGGTTGATGCGTTGGACTACGGCCACGCTGATCAAACCGGCGATAAAGGCCATGAAAGTGGCCAGCAGGATGGGAATGAAAACATCGGCCGGATTAACAGCTCCCAGCTGGGCACGGTACACCAGGATGCTCACGGGTATGAGGGTAAGGCCGGCGGTATTCAGCACCAGGAACAAGATCATCGAATTGGAGGCCTTGTCTTTTTCGGGATTCAGCTCCTGCATCTCGCGCATGGCTTTCAGCCCCATGGGGGTGGCTGCATTGTCGAGGCCGAGCATGGTTGCCGACAAATTCATGAACATGCTGGCCAAGGCCGGGTGGTTTTTGGGGATTTCGGGGAAAATGCGGACAAAAAAAGGCGCTACAATGCGCGCCAGCCTTTCCAGCACGCCTCCCTTTTCACCGACTTTCATCACGCCAAGCCAAAGCGAAAGAGCACCTGTCAACCCGAGTGAAACTTCGAAGCCCGATTTGGCCGAGCCAAATGCCGCGGTCATGATGTCGGAGAAAATTTGGGTGTTGCCGAAAAAAAGGAGCTGCACGCATGCTACAACAAAGGCTATTGTCAGAAAGGCTATCCAGATGTAGTTTAATACCATAACTTAGTGCTGAAATGATTTAACGGATTGCAAAAATACATTTTTTTAATGAGATTCGGGTAATCCGGATGCCACCCTGTGGGTTTCGAACGGGCGAAAACACCCTGCTTTTTGATAAAATACCTGTTCTTTTTGTGAAAAGTAGCGGGCAAACCTGTATATTTGCCCTTGTAAAACCTTTGATATTAGCCGATGAAAAAATTTTCCTGCCCGGAACCGACCCTGATTTCGACACCCATGAAGCGTTTCCTGCTGGAAATGATTGCGGAAGAATTGGTTCGTCCCGGGAGTTTTGAAAACAAAAGGAATAGGCTGGAGATGTATTGCCGGGCGGAAAGGATTAATTTCCTGGTGCTTGAATCGGATTTGCGCTTGTTTTTCGGAATGTTTGAAGATTATTTGAGGAATCTGGATCCACTTATTTACCGTTTTTTGAAGTTGCAGGCGGCTTGTTGTTTTGTTGGTGAGTCCGATTTTGATTCTTTGCCGGTCCCGAAGCCTTTTGCCGGTTCCTTGCCGTTCGATTTGGCGTGCCTTTCCACCTTCGGATCGGGAATTGTGGGCGGGCATTTAATAGGTTTGTGAAAATGGAAAATCCTTATCCTGCCTTCCATGCCTTATGGACCAAGCCAGTGACAATTACCGGCGCCAAGTTTGGTATGAACGGGGCTGAAATGCTGACAATGGCAGTCTCGGCATTGATGTGGCAAAAATACAATGGCCCGATAAAGCTGTTTACGGATAAATGTGGTTATGGGTTTGTACAGGAAAACGGGTTGGAAGGGTTGTGGAATGGTGGAATTGATGCCGTGACACTCGAAAGCAACGGTTATCCCATTGACCCGCATGTTTTTTGGGCGGCCGGCAAGTTGATTGCCCTCGAAGCTACAACCGCACCTTGTGTGATGCTTGATTACGACCTGGTTGTAACTGCGCCCATAGGGGATGTGCTTGCCGGTTCGAGCGTGGCGGCACTTCACCCCGAGGCGTTGGACCCGGAGGTTTATTTGCCGGCACGGTTGCTTAAAATACCCTCGGGATATGCTTTCCCCGCTGATTTCAACTGGAATGTTTTGCCTTCGAACACGGCTTTGCTCTATGTCGGGGACGGGGAGTTGAAGAGCGACTATATCCGTGAATCGAAGAATTTTATGTTTCATAACACTTCAAGGCCGGCTGAATTGGTGTCGCAAATGGTTTTTGCGGAACAACGGTTGATCTCTATTTGTGCCGATCGTGCCGGGCATGAAGTACGGCATTTGCTCGATAACCCGTTTAGTATGTCAAACCGGAAATTTATCCACCTATGGGGGTTTAAAAAACTATTGAGGGAAAACGTGTCGCTGCGTGAATTTTATTCGAAACAATTGTTGAAGGCATTGGCGGGTGAACTGGAACCTTACCCGCTGTTCCGGAAGAAGTTCGAAGGAATGTTGGAGCGCCTTTGAGGGTGGTTGCTTTTCCGCAACGCGCAAAAAAAAGTGAAACCAAGGGCCTCACTTTTGTGTTCTTTCAATCATTTTTTTGCGATAAGGCGTTCGAAATGCCGAGCAGTTCCGAACGCAGCCATTTTAGCCGTTCCACCACTTCCTGTTGCTTGGCAATGGCATCCTTTTTTTGGCTTAGTTTTCGTTTGGCACCTTCCAGGGTTAGTTTCTGGTCGCTTGTTAGGTAAATGATTTGTTTGATGAACTGTATGTCTTCCGGCGAATAAAACCGCGTGCCACGTTCATTCCGTTTGGGCTTAAGCTGTTTGAATTCTTTTTCCCAGAACCGGAGGTTCGACTGGTTGACCGAAAACATTTCAGCTACTTCGGAAATTGAATAGAAAAGCTTTTCCATGTTGGTTCGAAGTAAATGTAGGTTGAACGACCTGTGTTTATTTTAAAATCTTCAGTTTTTGTCCCGCTTTGATTCTGGACCCCCTGATCATGTTCCATTTTTTTAGTTTTTTGAGCGGAATGCCGTACTTGTCGGCCACATCGCTCAATGTCTGGCCTCTTTTTACCTTGTGGTAAATCACCTTGCTCGATCCGCCCAGCGGTATCGTGGGTGTTTGCGGGATTTCAATTTCGTTGCGCCGGTTGTATATTAGCGAGTCGGCTTTGTACGAAACAACTTCATCGTATTTGCTGAGGAAGCTGTTGGTGTAATTCAGTGGCAGCGAGAGCGCATAAGGCTTGATGTCGCCCGGGATAATGTCTTTTTTGTACTGGGGGTTCAGCAGCCTGACTTCTTCAAGTGGCAAATTCAGCACGTTGGCGATTTGTTCCAAGTGGATGCGCCGGTGCACCATTACGGTGTCGGTCAAAGCGGGCATATTCACCTGGGCAGGACAGAGGTTGTGTTTCCGTGCGTAATGCAGCGAATAGTTTGCGGCAATGAAAATGGGTACATAACCCCTTGTTTCTTTTGGCAGGTAAGGGTAGATTGCCCAGTAATCGCGTTTGCCCCCGGCACGCCTGATGGCCTTGTTTACATTCCCTGGCCCGCAATTGTACGATGCAATCACCAGGTTCCAGTCGCCGTAAATCGAATACAGGTCTTTTAGGAAGCGTGCCGCCGCGTTGGTGGCTTTTACGGGTGACAGGCGTTCGTCGACCAGGCTGTTGATTTCGAGTCCGTACATTCTCCCCGTGCCAATCATGAGTTGCCATAGCCCGGCAGCCCCCATGCGTGAAACGATGGTGGTGTTGAGGGCCGACTCGATGATAGTCAGGTATTTCAGCTCGAGTGGCAAGTTGTTCGCACCCAGCACTTGTTCGAAAATGGGGAAGTAATATTCGCTCATGCCCAGCAGGTATTCCACCTGTTTGCGTTTGCGGACCGTGTACAACTCAATGAAAGAACGCACGGTGGGGTTGTAGGGCATTTCCATGAGGCAAGGCATTTTCGAGAGCCTGAGCTTGTATATGGAGTCGCTTGTCGTGCTTTGGTCGGGACCCGATTCGCAATCTGGATTTTTCGACCGCTGTATAACCCACGATTTGAGCATGTAATCCAACGTGTTGTCGAAATCGGCTGGAACGCTTAGAGTAGTGTCTGTTTCGGTATTCAGGTCGGTGGCAACCTTGTTTTTGGATGCCTGCTTTTGCGGATACCCCGATGCTACGCCGGTTATCAAAAATAATCCTATATAGAAGAGGGTCTTGAAAGTCATTATTCAGCTGTGTGTTTTGAGATCAGTGTTTATTTCAGCTTGAGGCTGCATTGGATGCCCAGGGTGCTGGAGAACCCATTGTTTTTTAATATCGCAGGCTGGAAGCGCAAGGTCAGGTCGGGGCTAATGTCGAAATCGTACAGTTGGGCGTCCACGTATGCATCAATCAGCGTGAGTGCATAATATCCGACCGTGCAAATGATGCTTAAATCGCGGTACCGCCGGAATGCGTCTTGCTTTGTTTTCAATATGTTCGTGTATTCCTGGATTCCGCCGAAGGTTTCGACCGTATAGCCTTTGGGCAATATTTCAATGAAGCTGTTCGTGTCAGGATCGGTGTCGATAATGTCGCGGTAAGCTGTTTTATATGCCTGGTAACGGCTTCCATTCCAGGCGACGGCATAAGCGCAGCCCAAAAATCCACCATAGACCAGGGGAAGTTTCCAGTATTTCTTGTTCATGATTTGCCCGTATCCGGGGATAATAGCTCCCATCCAAACAACTTTCACCGGATTGGGCTTGAATATGTTGGGCGCTAGGGTATCCGTGACACCATATAGCTTCGGCTCTGAATGCAGGCTGTCGGGCAGGTTTACAGGCGGCTTATCCTGGCCTGTTGTGACCTGGGCCCGGGTATTGACCGCAGCCAGCAATATTGCGATTAACAGTATGTTTTTAGTTTTACACACGAAAAGCAATTAAATTTTATCAAACAATTCCATTATCCGCGCCAACTCTTCATCGCTGTTGAAAGGTATTGAAATCTTACCTTTGCCATCGGGGTTGCAGGTGAACTGCACCTTCGTGCCCAATACCTGGCTGAGCTGTGTTTTGATGTCTTTGAATTCTTCCAGGTCCTTGACCGGGTTTGCTGCCTTGTGCGGGTCGAACTGGCCTGTTTCAACAAACAGGCGGACCAGTTCCTCTACTTTCCTTACCGTGTAGTCGTTCCTCAAAATGGCTTCGTACAGGTGCAGCTGGGCGGCGGGGTCGTTGATGCCCAAGATGGCGCGGGCATGGCCCATGTCGATCTTCTTGTCTTTGATGCCCATTTGGATTTCGGCAGGCAACCGCAACAAACGCAGGTAATTGGCAATAGTTGTCCTTTTTTTGCCCACACGCTCGCTCAACCGTTCCTGGGTGAGTTTGTATTCTTCCATCAAGCGGTAGAATGTCAATGCAATTTCGATGGCATTCAGATCTTCCCGCTGGATATTTTCAATCAGGGCCATTTCCATTACCTGCTCGTCGGCAGCGGTTTTGACATATGCCGGAATGGTTTTCAGCCCGATTGATTTGGAGGCCCGCACCCTTCGTTCGCCGGCTATAATCAGGTATGTGCCATCATCGTTCTTGCGTAAGGTGATTGGCGATATTACGCCTAGCTCGCGGATAGAGGTTGCGAGTTCTACTAGCGCTTCTTCGTCGAAATGGGTACGCGGCTGGTTCGGGTTTGCAAATATCAAATCCAACTCAACTTCGCTGATAGATGATGAACCGGCGGTACTGAAATTTTCAGTAGTATCCATTAGGGCGCCTAATCCTCTTCCTAAACCTAATCCTGTGTTTTTTGCCATTTTGTTGTTCCGGGAAATCCTTCGGGGAGGTAATGTGTTGTGTTTTTAATTAGCGTGCTTGTGTATCATTTCCTTGGCCAGGTCCATGTAATTCGACGAGCCTTTCGATTCGGCATCGTACAGCAATACGGGCTTGCCATGGCTTGGGGCTTCGCTCAGGCGGACATTCCGGGTGATAACCGACTCGAAAACCATTCCCTGGAAGTGCTTCCTCACTTCGGCATACACTTGGTTGGCCAGGCGCAGCCGGTTGTCGTACATGGTCAGCAGGAATCCTTCGATTTCGAGCGCCGGGTTCAACTTGCTTTTGATTATTTTTATGGTGTTCAGTAATTTGCTGATGCCTTCCAGGGCAAAATATTCGCATTGTACGGGTATTATCACCGAGTCGGAGGCTGTTAGTGCATTTACTGTAATAAGCCCCAACGATGGCGAGCAGTCGATCAACAGGTAATCGTAGTCGGTTTTTATTGAAGCCAGCAACTGTTGCATCACCCTTTCGCGGTTGTCCATGTTCAACATTTCTATTTCGGCGCCAACCAGGTCGATATGCGATGGGAGCACAAACAGGTTTTCAACTTCGGTGGGCTGGATTGCCTGTTTCGGGGGGACACTGTCAATCAAGCATTCGTAAATGGTGAATTCAAGGGATCGGATATCGATGCCAAGCCCCGAGGAAGCGTTGGCTTGCGGATCGGCGTCAATCAAAAGCACTTTTTTGCCAAGTGAGGCCAATGAGGCTGCCAGGTTAATGGCTGTGGTGGTTTTGCCTACCCCGCCTTTCTGATTGGCTAACGAGATTATTTTGCCCATAAAAGAAATTGTTATGTGTTTTCGCAAGAATATAAAGTATAAGTTGTATGGCTGTTTTTCTTGGCTTTTGTGCGACAGCATGTATCCAGGCAAAAGCACTTGGAGGTAAAAACCTCAACATGCTGAATGCCAAAATCATCCTTTTATTTTCTTAAATTAATATCTGGTTGGCAAAGATAATAAAATAAATCTATCTGTTCAATACGGGATTGGATCCCCAAAAAGAAATAAGTTTTTTTAATGTACAGAATAAATAAATCATTTTATTCATTAATTTCTAATATATTAAGTTCACTAAATCAGAATGTTGGCTGAATTTACCCCCATGGGATGGAAAATCCGGATTCCGGAAAATAGACATTCTGAAATAGGAATCCCCATTGCCTTGAACCTGTTCTTCCAACTTGCTTCCAGGTAAATCTTATCTCTAAAAAAGATGCCGTTTTCGTGCGGCAGGAACTTGGATATATGGATCCGGAAAAGAAATAGTTGGGTCTGAAATGAACGGGAAAAAAGATTAATAATTGTATATTTTTATCCGGCTTTTTAATGGTTTGGGCTAAAAGGTTTAATTTTGCAGTTGTTAGCAGAAAAACATGCAAGAGGAATTGGCATGATAGCGCTGATTGATATATGCTGTGTTAATAATCCCCGATTAAAGAGATATGCAGAAACAGGTTTTTCAGACAACATCGAAGACTAGGTGGAAAAGTTTTTTATGGTTTATCCGTTTGGCCGGGATTTTTCTATTGCTGATTAGCTCTTCCGTCGTCATTTCATTGATGAACAAAAGCGACTACGACTTGAGCGTGCTCACATACAAGGCAAAGAAAATGCCCGATTTAAATGCGGGTAAGTCCCGGGCCGTTGTCGCAAAAAAGGATGAGTTGGATTTTGCGAGGCATTTGGAAAAATTCCGTAAAAAGCGTCCCCGCTCATTTTACCAGAAGCAAGAGGTTGTTCCTCGCGAAGTCAGGGGCATGATGCCTGTACGGGCCGGATTCTATGTCAACTGGGATTTGAATTCGGCAACTTCATTGCACAAGAACATTTCGAAACTGAACATGGTCATTCCCGAATGGCTTTTCCTGGCAAATACCAAAGGTAAGGTCGAATCGCGGATTGAGGAAGAAACTCTACAGTTCATTTTGAAAAGCAAAGTCCCCGTTTTGCCTATCCTCAGCAACTATTACAAAAACCGCTGGAATGGCGACAGTACATACCTGGCCCTCAAAAACCCGGTGACCCGCAAGCGCCTGATTGACCAAATCAAAACGGCGGTAGACACCAATGACTTCAAGGGAATAAACATCGACTTTGAAAACCTCCCGGCAAAGATAAATCCCTACTTGTTGCAGTTTTCTAAGGAATTGCATGCCGTGATGCACGAAGACGGTTATTTGACTTCCATTGATATCAACCCCAATGCCGGAGGAATCTCACTAAAGGAACTGGAGCCCTATTATGATTTTATTTTCGTGATGGCTTACAACGAGCATTATCCCGAAGGTGAACCCGGTAGTGTTTCCTCGCTCGATTTTATTGAAAACTCCCTTGATAAAACCATGAAGGAGATTCCCTCGGGCAAGGTGGTACTTTGTATTGCCGGGTATGGTTTCGACTGGCCCAAGGATTCCGTAGGGACGAAAATATCGTACAAGGGATTAATATCCCTGGCTAAGGAGTACGGCGAAAAGGTGAGCTATAACTTGCGCCAGTCGGATATAACAGTGAATTATACCGATGATAATGGGATTGGTCACGAGGCGCATTGCAATGATGCCGTTTCGAATTTCAACGCCATACGTACCGCTTGCGATTATGGTGCCGGTGGCGTGGCTTTTTGGTATCTTGGCTCGGAGGATGAGCGGATATGGGGATTTTACAATAAGAACCTGAATAGCAAATGCCTTGAAACGCACCCTGTCGGTTTAAAGCAGTTGGAGAACATCAATTCCATTGCTGCCATAAATTATGATGGCAAGGGAGAGATATTGGAAATGATAAACCTGCCTGATGTTGGGAAGGTGAAACTGACTTACGACCCCGTTGACAAGTTGATTGTCTCGGAAAATTACCTGTCATTGCCAAGTTCATACCTGCTCAAACGATATGGGGCTGCTAAACCGAAAAGGATAGCTATCACTTTCGACGACGGGCCGAACGAGGAATTCACTCCTAAAATCCTGGATATCCTGAAAGAGAAGAAAGTCCCGGCGACCTTCTTTGTCACGGGAGTGAATATCGACGATAATATCCCGCTGATTAAGCGGATTTACAAGGAAGGCCACGAAATTGGAAACCATACATTCACTCATCCCAACCTGGAGTTGACTTCCGACAACCGCATTCGCGTGGAATTGCGTTCCACCCGCTTGTTGCTCGAAAGTATTGTCGGACACACCACGCTTCTTTTCCGTCCGCCTTACAATACCGATGCCGAGCCTAAAAACCTCGACCAGATTAAATCGCTGGCTATTGCGCACGATGAGGGCTTCATTTCGGTGACTTCATATATCGACCCGAACGACTGGGAAGAGGATGTGGCTGCCGATTCGATTGTGGCCCGGGCTATCGCCGAAAGGAATAACGGAAACATTATCCTTTTGCACGACGCCGGGGGTGAACGGAAGCAAACCATCCTGGCGTTGCCCCGGATTATTGATTATTATGAAAAGAATGGATATGAGTTTGTAACTGTTTCGGCGCTTATGGGCAAAACCCGCGACCAGGTGATGCCGGTTGCCAGAAGCGACTCGAAATTTACCGAAAAGCTCGATTATATCTTTTTTGCCATTACATTTATCTGGCAGCATTTCCTGCACGGATTTTTTGTCATTGCCCTTGTGCTCATTATTTTCCGCTTGGTTTCGGTTGCTGTGCTTGCTGTTTTGCAACGGCAAAGGGAGAAAAAGCGGATTGCCGGGCCTGCAACATATTTCCCCAAGGTTAGCGTTGTCGTACCGGCTTACAACGAAGAGGTGAATGCGGTAAATACCGTCAACAGCTTGTTGCAGTCCGATTATCCGGACCTTGAAATCGTTTTTGTCGACGATGGTTCGAAAGATGGCACGTACGAAAAGGTGAGGACTGCTTTTGCACACAATCCGTTGGTGAGGGTATTGACCAAGCCAAATGGTGGCAAAGCTTCTGCCTTGAACTTTGGAATTGAAAATGCACAGGGAGAAATACTGGTGTGCATCGATGCGGATACCATGCTTGAGCCTGGCGCCATTTCCAAACTTGTACCTTTGTTTGGCGATGCCAAAGTAGGAGGGGTGGCCGGCAATGTGCGGGTTGGAAATACCTTGAACTACTTGACGAACTGGCAGTCGATTGAATACACCACAAGCCAGAACTTCGACCGCCGGGCTTATGATTATTTGAATGCCATACTGGTGGTTCCAGGTGCAATAGGGGCATTCAGGCGGACAGCGTTGCTCGAAGTAAATGGTTTTGCCATCGATACGCTGGCAGAAGATTGCGACCTTAC
>DATGXD010000183.1:0-6663 GCA_035299105.1 Paludibacter sp.
CATCGCGTACAGCCTGGGCGGTGGTGGCTCCAAAGCAACCAATCTGGATGTCGCCCTGTTGGAAGTCGGGGAAGTTTTTCAATAACGAACTGATTCCTACCGGGCTGAAAAACACCAGCATGTCGTAATTAAATTCTTCGCCCGGCAAAAAGTCGTTGCTGACCGTCTTGTACATGATTGCCTTGTTGAAAACAATTTTCGACTTTTCAATCAACGACATGGTGTCTTCATTCTGGACATCGGAAGTGATAAGCAGGTATTTCTCTTCCAGGTGCTTGTTCATAATCACCACCAAATCAGCCATTTTCCCGCTGGCAGGATAAAATACTTTGCGTTTGCGGTAATGTATATAACGCTGTAAATAAAGCGCCACCGTTTCAGACACGCAAAAATATTTCATGGTCTCGGGTATGGTAACGCGCATCTCCTCGCACAACCTGAAGAAATGGTCAATCCCATGGCGGGCATTGAAAATTATCGCCGTGTGGTCCAGTATGTTTATGCGTTGGGTCCTGAATTCTTTTGCAAAAATGGGTTCGACCTTGATGAAAGGACGGAAATCTATCTTGACATTGTATCTTTCGCTTATATCAAAATAAGGCGACTTCTCGGTAGTTGGCCGAGGTTGCGAAACTAGTATCCTCTTAATTTTCAAAGCAATAAAGTTTTATGAATAATACAATCACATTAATAGCTTGTACACTTGGTACAAAGCTATCAAGGGTAAAATTTCGAGGGTGCAAAGATACAACAATATGTAAAAAGTTGCTACTGTTTTGTGGAAAAATATTTGAAATAGTTTGATGATTATCAATATGAATGAGATGGAAACCAGCACCAACTCCAATGCCACCAGGATGGAATCATATCCCGAGGGGGCATATACCTGCAAAACCAGCACGGGGAACAATACTATCCCCAAGAAAATAAGGGTATCGAAATAACTCTTTTTTACCATTTTGCGGTTGGCCGGATCCAGGAAGACAAACCCTATTACATCCATAACCAGGGATTTCAGTCCAAAAAACAGCCAAGTTGCAGACAAAAACAGCAGGTACTTGACAACGAGGAAACCGCTTCCGGGAAGGTAAAGGTTGAGGTAAAAAATGAAACTGAGGACACCGGTTGAGAAAAAGACGAGCAACAGCCGCAGCCAGAAGTCGCTAACCGTGGCTTTGCCAAAAACACTGGAACGTTCGTTTGTTTGGAAAAAGTTCTTGAGTATTTCCCGGACAAGGCCTCCAGAGCGTGAAGCCGAAATTACATAAAGGGAAAAAAGCACGACCAACGCAACGAAAACCCAGTTTTCGGTCTGCGGCAAAGACGGATGTGGGGTGCCTATTATCCCGCGGTTAAGGCGGGCAATGATGGCGAGTGAATCGGCCCTGTGCAATGAGTCCGCAACCGCCAGCGAGTCGGCTCTTGCCAGCGAATCAGCTTTTGCCAGCGAATCGAGCTGGAATACCTTCGCGCTGTCGCCAATTATTTGTATGGTGTCCTGTAGAGCCATAATTTCAGAGCGCTGCAAAGCTTCGTGCATTTTCATCCCAGGCCGCCGCATTGCGAATGGCAGGCAACACTTCTTCGGGCGAATGTACCACCGCCCACATGGCGCGGTGTTCTTCCCGCATAAAATTCTCGTCCACAGCCTTGTTCAACATGCCGACCAATTCATTGAAATAACCGTCTGTATTAACAATAACCACTGGTTTGGTAAATATCCCGAGGCGCTTCCAGGTAATCACTTCCAGCAGTTCCTCGAGTGTGCCGCAACCGCCCGGCAAAGCCACCACCGCATCGGCCATCACGGCCATTTTTTGTTTGCGCTCGTGCATGGTTTCCACCAGGATAAGTTCGGCAAGCCCGTTGTGGTTCCATTCCACATCGCACATAAACCGGGGAATCACACCCGTGATGGTTCCTCCCGACTCAATCATGCTGTCGGCCAACTGACCCATAAGCCCTTTTGCACCGCCCCCATACACCACCGAAAGCCCTTCGGCGGCAAAAATCTTTCCAAGCTTGCGGGTAGCTTCGAAATAGGCGGGTTTAACTTGGGTGCTTGATGCACAGTATACACAAATGGTTTGCATGGCGGATAATACTGGCCTTTAAATTTTACAAGATGCAAAAATACAGTTTATTTCCGTATTTTTGAACTTCAATTTAAAAATACGGAAAATGATATTGGTGACCGGAGCCACGGGGTTAGTTGGCGGAAACCTTCTGTGGCAACTACTCCAGGAAGGCGAAACTGTTGTGGCAACCCGCCGCTCCACCAGCAGCACGGACCTACTGGAAAAAATATTCAGCTTTTACACCCCCGACCCGGGTGAATTCATGTCGCGGATACAATGGCGTACGGCCGATATCCTCGACCCCGGTTCAATCCGCAAAGCCATGGTTGGCATTTCGACGGTGTACCATTGTGCAGCCCAGGTTTCGCTGGGAGGAAACGATGGCAATTTGCTCGATACCAATGTTTCAGGCACGCGGAATGTAGTCCAGGCTGCGTTGGAGGAAAAAGTGGGGAAATTGTGTTTCGTAAGTTCCATTGCCGCCTGTGGCGAAGGGAAGCCCGGTGAGTTGATTGATGAAGAAACACCTTGGGCGGAAAACCCCGGCCGTTCGTTGTATTCGCAAAGCAAGTACCTGGCCGAACAGGAAGTATGGAAGGGGATTGACGCTGGCTTGCCAGCCGTCATTGTTAATCCCGGGGTTGTTCTGGGGTATTCGGGAAACGGCACAGGAAGTTCCCTCCTGTTTTCGCGGTCGCAAAGAGGACTGCCGTTTTATGTAAATGGAGGAAGTGGATACGTGGATGTGAAAGATGTGGCAAGGGTCATGATTGAACTGGTGAACAGTCCCTTAACCGGGCAACGGTTCTTACTGGTAGCCGAAAACTGTTCGACACTCGATATCTTGAATTGGATGGCCGACGGCTTTGGCAAGCGGAGACCCTTTATCCGGGTGGGCAAAGCAGTTATCGGCATGGCGGGAATGCATGCGGAATTAGCCGGAAAACTTTTCCGTTTCCGCCCGCCTTTCAACCGGAACACGGCCCGTACGCTCACGAACCGGAAATACTATTCGAGCCGGAAAATAGAAGCGGCACTTGGTTTCGAATTTGCATCCATCGAAACTTGCATCCATGAAGTTTGCAGGTTTATGAAACAAAAAGCCTAGCCAACGGCTACGAAACCCGTACGGACTTAGGGATGCAGCAAGCCGGAATTCGCAAGACCCGGCCTCACGCTGGCGCGGTTCGCAGGCTATGAGTGTTTTGGGATTATGAAGTTCGTCAAGTTCAATACTAAGGCGTGTTTTGACCGTTTTTATAACAGTTGTTATTTAATCGCTTATAAATTAGAAATAGCATTGATGGAATTAAAGTCATATGGAGAATAATCCTTATTCCGTTTTCATTGGTTGATATAAAATGACTGAACTTCAACCCCAGTTGCCCGTGGTGTACACTCGCCTTTTTTGTTTTTATTTACCTTAAAATGAATAATGCAGGCACTGTAATCCGGGGGTATTTTTGTTTTTTATCCTCTATTTGTGAATCGTTAACTAACTTCCGTAGCCCCCTGTTGTTCCCTATGTGCTGCCCGAATTTACATCGATCTGCGAAAGTGTGTGTCGGATAGAGCCGCTTTCCTGTCCGGCTGATTTACTTGCAAATAATGTCAACAACTACAGGGTTTAAGTAAATATATCCATCATAAAAAACAAGGACTCATGGAAAACAAGAAGCAATTTGATATGTTGGCATCATTAAGGGAGATAGAAGTGTCTATTTATAGGATTTTTGACGCCTTGCCCCGTGAACGGACTTTTCCCGAGTTTCAGAAAGACCCGAAAGTGCAGAAAACCGTCCAGTGCAATATTGAAATTATCGATGGAGCAATGGATAAATTGCTTGAAGAAAATCCTGAAATCCCCATCACGGATTATCGAAAGATAATTTACCACCGGAAAAAGATTTTTTCAGGGGGGGAAGCAGCTTACGGTTGTATTTCCGATGATATCATGTGGTTGATCGTGAACCGTTATCTGCCTATCCTGAAGGAAGAAGTGAAAGAATTCTTAAAATGAAACCGGAAGCCGCATTCCTGGCTGTTTTCCGGGAGATGCAAAGCATCCTGCCGTTATTTTAATAGAGACTCAATCGTTTCCTTCATTTTTTCGAATTCCTGCTCGTTGTACAGCCGGGTGAGAAACACTATTTTCCCGGTTTTATCCACAATCACATTCCGGGTTACTCCGGCATCGCGCAGGGCATACAGGGCAAATATATCGGCGTGCGGATCAAGGCCTATGGGGTATGTGACAGGAATTGCCCTTGCAAAATCCCGCACCGTTTCGAGCGGTTCGTCGCGGTCCACTGCCAATAATGCGAAACTGGGATTGTCCTTGTGCCTTTGCCATATGTCCCGTTCAATGGAAGGCATTTCCTTGCGGCATACGCTGCACCAGCTTGCGGTGAATTGCAGCATCACCACTTTGCCCCTCAAGTCCGATAATTTCAGGGTCTTGCCGGTAGTAAGTTCCATGCTGAAATCGGGAGCCATATCCCCCGCTTTGACTATGTATCCCCGGTCATTGGTTTGTGCCGATACGCCCACAGATAACGCAAGCGCCAAAAACACAGTTAGTTTTAGTCTTCCCATACATCCAGTTACAAAAAACCGGCTCCGGCTTTCGCCATTGCCGGTTCAAGGTTATTTTACTATTCGGTTTGTCAGATTTCCCATTGTTCGCAACTTGCAATCAGGTCGTCGAAAGTCTTGATCTTCGATTTTGCTTGCACTTCTGCAATCTGGTTCACAAAGCCTTCATCATATGTTTCTTCGGTCACATCGCGGATGACTCCCACGGCAACCGGCATGTCGGGACCTTCCATCATGGCCAGTTTTGTGTGCATGGTAGTGTCTTCGCATGTTGCATCATGAACCAGGATATCGTCGGCAGTTACTCCGTTTTCGCCGATAGCAACCACTTTCAGGTTGAAGCCATCGAGTACAAGCCCCTTGTCGCCATCCTTGCCGAAAATCATGGGCTTGCCATGTTCAAGCACCACGGTGCGGTCGCTGCGGAATTCTTTTTCGGCCAGCCAGCCGTGGGCACCATCGTTGAAGATAACGCAATTCACAAGGCATTCCACAACCGAGGTTCCTTTGTGGCGCGCGGCTGCCATCATGGTCATTTGTGCCGTTTTCAAATCCACATCGAGCACACGGCCGAAAAAAGTTCCCCTGGCACCGATAGTGAGTTCCGCCGGGCGGAAAGGACGTTCCACTGTGCCGAAAGGGGATGACTTGGTGACATAGCCCTTTTTAGTAGTTGGCGAATATTGTCCTTTCGTAAGGCCGTAAATCTGGTTGTTGAAAAGCAACACGTTCATGTCCACGTTCCGGCGCACACTGTGGATAAAATGGTTGCCGCCAATTGCCAGGCAGTCGCCATCGCCGGTAATCTGCCATACGGACAATTTTGGGTTTGCCAGTTTCACACCGGTGGCAATGGCTGCGCCACGCCCGTGGATAGTGTGGAAACCATAGCTGCTCATGTAATACGACAAACGCGATGAGCAGCCGATACCTGAAATGATAGCTGTTTCGTGTGGGGGGATGCCCAAGTCGGCCATTACCTTTTGCAGCGAACTCAAGATAGCATAATCGCCACAACCGGGACACCAGCGCACGTATTGGTCGCTTTTAAAGTCCTTGGCCGTATATTGTGTTGTTGATACTGTATTTTCCATAATTTTTCCTTTTTGTAATTACAAATGTAAAACCGGGGTTTCATTTCAATATGTCGTTGAAACAGTCTTCCAGTTCGGCCACCGTGAAAGGCTGGCCCTGTACCTTGTTGTATTGCAGGAATTCAACTCCCGGAACTTTCGAACGGAGGAAAGTGGCAAATTGGCCGCTGTTCAGTTCACAGACAATCACTTTTTTGAAACGTTTTATGACCTCCCCCGTGTTCTTTGGAAGCGGATTGATGTAATTGAAATGTACCAGTGCAATTTTCGAGCCACGCTTGTCGAGCGAATTTATGGCGCTCATCAGGTGTCCGTGGGTGCCTCCCCAGCCAATAACCAACAAGTCGGCTTCGGGGTTGCCTTCCACTTTCAGGTCGGGTATCACTTGGCTTATATAATTGATTTTTGCCTCGCGGGTATCCACCATTTTCTGGTGGTTCAGCGGGTCGGTCGAAATGCTTCCACTGTTGTAGTCTTTTTCAAGCCCGCCATTGCGGTGGTTGTATCCCGGGGTTCCCGGAATGCTCCAGTAGCGCACATTGGATGTTTTATCGCGTGAAAGGACATTGTAGTTCTCAACCTTGTCTGTTACAAAATTCGGTTGTATTTCAGGTAATTCGGCCAGTTTTGGCAATTTCCATAGCGAAGTCCCATTGCCGATAAATGCATCGGTGAGTAAAATGACCGGTGTCATATGCTCAAGGGCGATTTTACTGGCCATGTAGGCATAATGGAAACAGTCATCGGGTGTGCCGGCAGCCATGACTACGGCAGGGCTTTCGCCGTTACGGCCGTAAAGCGCTTGCAAAAGGTCTGTTTGTTCTGTTTTTGTCGGTAAGCCTGTGGAAGGGCCGCCACGCATGACATCCACCACCACGAGTGGCAGCTCGGACATT
>DATGXD010000184.1:0-11272 GCA_035299105.1 Paludibacter sp.
ATCCATTCAAGCGGAAAAAACCAATCGGCCCGGAACGCTGGTACGAAAAAATATCCTTATCCTACTCCGGAACCCTCGCCAACAGCATCAACACGAAAGAATACAAATTACTCAACTCTTCGTTCACCCGCGATTGGAGAAACGGGATGAAACACAGCATACCTGTCGGCGCATCCTTCAGCGTACTGAAATACATAAACGTTTCGCCCTCGTTCAATTACAACGAGCGTTGGTATTTCCAATCCATAAACCAGTCGTGGGACAAAGCCAAGCAACGCGTTGTGAACGACACGACCTACGGGTTCCACCGGGTTTTCGACTTCAACACGGGCGTGTCGGCATCAACCACACTGTATGGTTACTACATTCCTATCCGTTCCATTTTTGGCGATAAAGTCGACAGGATCAGGCATGTGGTCACTCCATCCATTGGATTCAGCTACCAACCCGACTTCGGGGCTCCCCTTTGGGGCTATTACAGCACATACACCCAATCGGTAGTCGACCCGAAAGACCCCAACATATACCACGACCAGCAAGTACAATACTCACACTACATCGGGAGCTTATATAGCACCCCGAGTGTGGGGAAATCGGGAAGCATCAATTTTTCGCTCGGGAATAATATTGAAATGAAAGTTCGGAACGACAAGGACACGACCGGCCTGAACGCTTTTAAAAAAATCAGCCTGATCGATAATTTTTCAGTAGGCGGAAGCTACAACCTGGCAGCCGACTCGATGCAATGGTCGCCGCTAAACGCCAACTTACGCTTAAAGCTGGGGAATTACAGTCTAAGCCTGAGTGGTGCTTTTGACCCATACATGTATGGGCTGAACAGTTCGGGGAGGCCGGTGCATATAAACAAGCTTCGTTGGGAAAATGGGAAATTCCCCCGGTTTTTAGGAACAAGCACTTCTTACAGCTACACGATCAGCAACGAAACATTCAAAAAGAAAGATAAAAAGACCAAATCTGGAAACACGGATGCTGAAACAGAACCGACACTAAAAAACAAAGCACAATCGAATGAGAGTCTTGACGAGAAATCGAAAAACAAGGTAGAAACTACCGAAGATGGATACCAAAAGGTTTCCATCCCATGGAGCATAAGCGCCAGTTATACAATCCAGTACGGGGACAACACAGAGGTGTTCAACAATGTTAAAATGGAATACGGGAGGAAATTCACTCAAAACCTCAGTCTTTCGGGCAATATCTCGTTGACCAGCAACTGGAAAATCAGCGCCACCACTTCTTTCGATTTCGAAGCAAAACAATTTACCTACACCAACATGAACGTCACACGCAACCTTCACTGCTGGAGCATGTCGGCAAGCATTGTCCCGTTCGGGGTATACAAAACATACAATTTCAGGATCGGGGTAAATGCAAGCATGCTCCAGGATTTGAAATACGACAGGCAAAGCAATTACGGCGGGAACAATATCAACTGGTATTGAGTTATACGGCAATTGCAAAAAGCGGAACGATATTTGAACGATTTTTTTTGAGAACAACCAGGCAATTAACAAACAATTAAAAAGAAAAAAATGAAAATTACAGCAAACAAATCGGTATCTGCAGAATACGAATTATTTGTAGATGGAGAAACTGAAGGCGAATTAGAATTAATGGAAAAGGCCACAGCCCAACAACCCCTGAATTTTATTTATGGCGTGGGCATGATGTTGCCAAAATTTGAAGAAAACTTATTCGGCCTTGAGAAAGGTTCGACATTCGACTTCACCATCAGCTCGGAAGATGCCTACGGGGAATATGATGAGGGAAGTGTGATCGACTTGGATCGGTCCATCTTCGAAATTGATGGCAAATTCGACGAAGAGGTTATTTTCGAAGGGAATGTAGTTCCCTTGATGGATAGCGATGGCAACCGTATCAATGCGCAAATTGCAAAAATTTCCGATACACACGTTACCGTGGATTTGAACCATCCGCTGGCAGGCGAAAACCTGCATTTCAAAGGTTCGGTGCTTGAAGTACGCGAAGCTACTGAAAAAGAGTTGAATGCACTTAACGGTGGCGGATGCGGATGTGGTTCGGGCTGTGGATGCGACGACACCAGTTGCGGGTGCGATGACACTAAAGCATCCAGCTGTGGTTGTGGCTGCAATTAAACCGGCTTCGCAAACACGATGAATTCTTTATTTTAAGAATATATGCACGTGGTGGATATTTTCGGGTTGCCCCCGGGAATGTCCACCATTTTTTTGTCCCACCAAGCATTAGTTCTAAAAAAGGCCTGAATTTCACAAACTTTTGAATAACTTTGCTGTTTAAACAAGTGTCGCCGGCCACGACAAAAGAAGCCCTGATCCCAACACTTGTTTTCAAGAGCATTTCACGCTAAAAACCAACAGATAAAACATGTCGAACACATTTGGAAAACTATTCACCTTTACTTCGTTCGGGGAATCGCATGGCAAAGGCATTGGCGGTATTGTCGATGGCTTCCCTGCCGGTATTGAAATTAATGAAGAATTCATACAAAACGAATTGAACCGGCGCCGCCCCGGCCAATCGGCCATTTCCACACCCCGGAAAGAAGGCGACAAGGTAGAATTCCTGTCCGGTATATTCGAAGGAAAATCGACCGGCACCCCCATAGCATTTATCATTTGGAACGAAAACCAACATAGCGCCGACTACGACCACTTAAAAGAAGTTTACAGGCCCTCGCACGCCGATTACACCTACCAGCAAAAATACGGCATACGCGACCACCGCGGAGGAGGCCGCAGTTCGGCCCGCGAAACCGCATCGAGGGTTGTTGCCGGCGCCATAGCCAAGCTTGCCTTAAAAAAACTTGGGATATCCATTACCGCATTCACATCGCAGGTAGGTCATATTGCCATGTCGCAAACGTTCGAGAATGCCGATTTGTCGCTGATTGAAACAAATGCCGTACGCTGTCCCGAACCTGCTGTTGCAGAAAAAATGATTGAATACATCAAGCAACTGAAAGATGAGGGCGACTCCATAGGCGGAATTATTTCCTGTGTGATAAAGGGTGTCCCCGTAGGTTTGGGCGAACCGATTTTCGACAAACTGCAATCGCGGCTGGCACTATCCATGTTCAGCATCAATGCCACGCACGGATTCGATTACGGGAGGGGATTCGATGGGGTAAGCCTGAAAGGATCGCAAATGAACGACCCGTTTGTAAAGGAAAACGACAAAATCAGTACAAAAACCAATAATTCGGGAGGAATACAAGGCGGAATCAGCAACGGGCAGGACATTTATTTCCGTGTGCTTTTCAAACCGGTTGCCACTATCTCAAAAAAGCAGGAAACACTCGATATTCGCGCCAACGAGGTGGAACTTGAAGCCCGTGGCCGACACGACCCTTGTGTATTGCCACGTGCAGTGCCTATCGTGGAAGCAATGGCAGCACTCACATTGCTGGATTTGTACCTCTGCAAAAACGAAATTCAATTTTGACTCCAGCCGAAGCGGAACGGGTCAATATTTGATCTTTCTGGATTATTCGCAAAGCACCTATGCGGGAGTGTTCTTCGGGTCTCGGGGGTTTCCAACCGCGAGACCCGGTTATTCGGCTGAAAGTGCCGCAACAAATTTCGCAGCTTCGTCCAGCACATTGATTTTCCCCACATCCATCATTTTAAAATCATCCGGAACAAAGCCATTGATAACCTGCGTTGCAGCATTGGCAAGGTAAAAATCCATGACCGGGAACTTGGCATCCCATTCACCCATCAAGCCAAATACTGCCGGTGACAAAACCTGTATTCCGGCAAAAGCCAGTTTGTTGTAAAGCTCCACTTTCTTCAGCCCTACCGGCTTGGTTTCGCCGGTTTGTTCATTAACCCAACCATTCAACCGGAGATTATCATCGAAAAGCAGGTAACGGAACGTGTCGCGCCGGCTCACAACCAACGTGGCAAGTCCGTTTGCCCTGAGGTGCTGGGCATATAAGGCATTCAGGTCGATGTTCGAAATGATATCCATGTTGTGTACCAGGAACGGCTTATTATCGTCGAAAAAACAGGCGGCTTTCTTGATTCCGCCACCCGTATCGAGTAGCATATCCCGCTCGTCGGAAACTTCAATCCGGATACCAAAGTTTTCCTTTTCCCTCAGGAAATCAATAATCTGGTCGGGGAAATGGTGGATATTAACAATCAATTCATTGAATCCCGCAGCCTTAAGCTTGAGTATAACGTGTTCGAGCAATGTCTTCCCGCCAATGGGGACAAGCGCTTTGGGAATTGAATCGGTAATGGGTTTCAGACGGGTACCCAGCCCGGCTGCAAAGATTAATGCTTTCATGGATTTTATTTTGAAATTCCAGGAGATTTGCGTTGTTCCTCATCCAAAGCGGCAAAACCGACTTCAATATTGCGTTCGCGGTGAATGAGTTGCACTTCCACTCCAAACTTTTCGTTGATATGTTCAGCGGTTTTCTGGGCCGAATACACCGACCTGTGTTGCCCTCCGGTACACCCGAAACTAACCATGAGGTTTGTAAAACCACGGTCTTTGTAGCGTTTTACCGATGCATCAACCAAGCCGAACGCATGTTCGAGGAACGGCTGTATTTCCCCTTCTTCCTCAAGGAATGCAATGACAGGCTGGTCGAGGCCGGTCAAACCTGTATATTTTTCATACTTCCCGGGGTTGTTCACGGCACGGCAATCGAACACAAAGCCTCCCCCATTGCCGGAGCTGTCCTGTGGGATTCCCTTTTTATACGAAAAACTGTACACTTTCACCACCAGCGGCTTACGGATTGAAACTTCTCTGAATTGCTTTAATTCAGAGAGTTGCTGCAAGATTTCGAACAAATATGGATATTCTGGAGATTTGTCATGAAGCAGCCCTCTCAGGTTCTCGACTGCAAACGGAATGCTTTGCAGGAAATGCGGTTTCTTCTCGAAATAACCCCTAAAGCCATAAGCGCCCAACACTTGCAACGTCCGGAAAAGCACGAAGTGCTTCAATTGCCTGCGGAATTCAGCTTCATCTACCGGCATCAGCTCATTCAACGCGTTTAAATAAGTTTGCAACAATTCTTCCCGAAGGCCGTCGCCGTAGCGGGCTTTTGCCTGCCACAGGAACGAGGCGACATCGTAATAAACCGGACCTCGCCTACCTCCCTGGAAATCGATAAAATACGGCTCTTCATCCTTGACCATCACGTTCCGGCTTTGGAAATCGCGGTACATGAAAGTGTTTGAGTCGGACTCCAGCAATATGGCAGACAATTTGTAAAAATCATCTTCCAGCCTGTTTTCGCTGAATTCGATGCCTGTGGATTTTAAAAAGCAATATTTAAAATAATTCAAATCCCACAAAATGCTCCGCTCGTTGAACCCGGGAAGCGGGTAACATACCGAAAAATCGAAACCGCGGGCACCTAAAACCTGGACTGCGGGAAGTTTGCGCATGGTTTTATGCAACAACTCCTTTTCATCTATATGGAACACACCCGTTTTCCGCCCATTGGCAATCCGGTCGAAAAGCAGGATGTCGCCCAAATCCTCCTGCAAGTAACTCATTCCATCCTCGCTTTCACAAAATACGCGTGGCACGGGCAAGTCCTGTGCGGAAAAATGCCGCGACATCTCAACAAAAGCCCTGTTTTCTTCGACAGAAGTACCTTCAACGCCAATGACGGAGTAATTCCGGCTCTCGAGGCGGTAATAATGTCTGTTCGACCCGGAAGCTGACAATTCTTTGCTATTCAGTAATGGTTCGCTGGTGTATTGCTGGAAAAGTTTTTCTAGTTCGTTCATTATTCTTTCAATTGTACTGGAAGTTAAATTACAAGCATCCCATTCAAGCTGCTTACGGGTTACAAAGATACAACATCCTTTTCACACAAAAGAGCCGCAAAACTAAGACCGGGATTTTCGACTGCTTTTTTTGTCCAAACTTACAAATGAAGTTTTCGGGGATACGACTTCAGTATCTACTGCCCTGATACAGGAAACGCGAAACCTGTTTGGATTCGCGTTTAACTGCCCGTTTGAACATGCCCAAAATCAAATGTAAACTTCGAGCAGTTTCACCTCTCCGGTTGGTTTCAGTTCCACGTCGTCAATGCCCGCCGGAATCATGATTGTATTACCTTTAGCAACCTCCAGGGTGTCGTTCCCGGTTTGAACAACAAACGTTCCTTCGAGGCACATATAAGTCACAAACGAATCCATCCCGGCATAATTCCGCTTAACCGGTTCGTCGAACCAAAGCAGGTTGGTAGTGAAATACTCGCACGAAACGAGAGGTGTCACCTCGTTCAACACAGGCTCGTAAGGTGTTTTAGCTTCACGTGTCGCCTCAAAATCAATCACGTCCAAGGCTTGCTCGGTGTGGAGTTCACGTTCGTGCCCCTGGTCGTCCTTCCGCTTGTAATCGTAAATCCGGTAGGTAATATCGCTGCTTTGCTGTATTTCGGCCACTACCACACCTTTCCCTATGGCATGCACACGTCCTGCAGGGATGAAGAACACATCGCCTTTCTTTACTGGCACTTTTTGCAGCAGATCTTCGACCTTACCGTTTGCAAGAGCTTCCACGTAGGTCTCACGCGTACAATCTTCTGCGAAACCAATAATCAGTTCCGAACCAGGATCAGCATCGACCACATACCACATTTCGGTTTTCCCGTTCGAATTGTGACGCTCGGCAGCCACTTCGTCTCCAGGATGCACCTGAATCGACAGGTTTTCATTCGCGTCGATCAGCTTAAACAGCAACGGAAATTCCAACCCGAATTTATCGAAAATGGCATCGCCAACCAAATCGCCCATGTAGACTTCAATAAGTTCCGTCAGGGTATTTCCCGACAAAAATCCATTTGAAACCACAGACTCTTCGCCCGTATAACCCGACAGTTCCCAGCTTTCGCCTAATTTGTCGGTTTTTGAAGGTTTTTCAAACAAACCGATGAGTTTTGTTCCGCCCCAGATTTTATCCTTGAGTATCGGACTGAATTTTAATGGATATAACATGTTTTGATTAGTGATAAATGGTTAGTGATTAGTGGCAAACAATTAATTATTACATGTATCGACCAAAAGCCAATGGGCATTTAGCGGTTTGCGAGAGTGTCCACTGCCGCACAATGACAAAGTGAATACGGGAGCTAAACCTGCAGAAATGCGTGTCAGCCAGTCAATGTCGATAGGCGTTCTGGCTGTATTTCTTTATAAAAAACAAACAATTAATAATCTATACATTTCAAGATTATTAATTGTTCATTTGAATACCCGAGATTTTAGGTCCTATTCAACCTTAACCCGTTCGGCGAGCTTCAATTCCCAAGCCCATGCACTGCGCAATGTTTCTTCCACGGTTTCGGTGGCAACCCATCCCAGTTCATTATTGGCATAAGCCGGATTGGCCCAAACTTTTTCAATGTCCCCTTCACGGCGTCCAACGATTTTGTAAGGAACGGCCACGCCATTTACCTTTTCGAATGTGTCGAGAATTTCGAGCACCGACAAACCTCGTCCGGTTCCCAGGTTGAAAGTTTCGACAGGCTTTTTGCCCTGGTTGTTCAACATGCGCTGAACGGCGATAACGTGGGCTTTTGCCAAATCGACAACATGGATATAATCGCGGATGCACGAACCATCCGGGGTGTTATAGTCATTTCCATACACCTGCAATTGTTTGCGCAAGCCAATGGCTGTCTGGGTTACAAATGGCAGCAAATTATTGGGGACACCGTTTGGAAGTTCACCAATTTCGGCCGAAGCATGCGCGCCTATCGGGTTGAAATAACGGAGGATAACACTCTGGTAGCAAGGGTTTGCATGAATGGTGTCGCGGATTATTTCTTCGCCAATCTGCTTGGTGTTTCCGTAAGGCGACAATGCCGGTTTAATAGGCGCCTCTTCGGTTACAGGTAAAATGTCGGGCTGGCCATACACGGTGCACGAAGAAGAAAAAACCAGGTTGCGAACCTTGTGAATAGGCATCAATTGCAAGAGGTTGATTAATGAAACCAGGTTGTTTCGGTAATATAGCAGCGGTTTTTCAACAGATTCGCCAACAGCCTTGCTGGCAGCAAAATGAATGATTGCATCAAAATCACCGTATTTTTCGAACATCCTGTCCAGGCTCACATAGTCGACACAATCGATGTTTTCGAAAGCGGGACGAATCCCGGTAATTTTTTCAATCCCGGTAAGGACGTCGATATTTGAATTCGACAAATTGTCGACAATAACAACTTCAAAACCACTATTTTGCAATTCAACAACCGTATGGGAGCCGATATAGCCTGTTCCGCCGGTTACTAATATTTTTGCCATAATTTTTTATATTCAAAGATAAAAAGCCTGTAAAACCAACCACAAGAATGATTTTACAGGACATTTTGTTTAATTACTCATGTGTATTATTTGTACAATTTCTCGGGATAAGCTCCCCTGCGGATCAACTCATTGATTTTAAGCACTACTTGCGGACGGTCTTCGGCATAAGTCACACCAAACCATTTCGAAGGGGTGTCAAGCACCTTGCAGGTAGCTTTTTTCTCCACGATAAGGCTGTTCACCGCCAGGGGAATGTAAAATTCCGACTTCAATTTTTGTCCGTTTTCGGCCAGGAATTGTTTGAAGTATTCTTCGGAATATTGGAAATAGTCGGGAGTAAAGCCCCACATGTTCATCGAAACCGGAGTGTTCGGGAGCAAAGACACTTCTTCGCCGTTTTCGTCGAGGTAAAAAATGGTACCGCTTTTTTCTTCAATGTGGGTACGTTCCACCACATTTTGGAGGTTATCGTTTTCATCGACAACACAAACTCCACGGCTTACGGCCCCGCTTTCGGAAAGCGTGTTGCCCACACGGTAACCAACCATGCAATATTCGTTTTTCTTGCCTTCCACGCTGCGGAGGAAATCGGCCAGGATTGCAAATGATTCCTGCCCGTAAAAGTCATCCGCATTGATTACTGCAAATGGTTCCTTAATGGCATCCTTTCCCATCAGGACCGCATGGTTTGTCCCCCAGGGTTTTTCGCGTTCTTTATTGTAAGTACATCCTTCGGGTACCTTGCTGATTTCCTGGAAAACGATGTCTGTATCAATCAGGTCTTTAAATTTGTCGATTACTACCGATTTAAATTCTTTTTCGAAGCTGGAACGAATAACGAACACAATTTTCCCGAATCCGGCCCTGATTGCATCGTAAATTGAATAATCCATTATTGTTTCGCCGTTCGGTCCAAGCCCGTCCAACTGCTTCAAACCGCCATAGCGACTGCCCATTCCGGCTGCTAATACAAATAAAGTAGGTTTCATTTTTTAATATTTTGGTTTAAGTCCGCAAAATTACGTAATTGTTTTGAATATGGAAATTATTATGCTACCAATTTATGAACAACCGGCAAACAATATTTGTATTTACCTTGTACTTATTCAAATTCAACAAATAGGTTCATACAACTCATTATCAGGTTAATAAAACCATTTCACACGAAGAGTTAACTGTATATTGCCACCAATATGCACAGCAAAAACCAGTGCAGGCAACGACATCATCTGCTTTTTGACTCCCGAGGCGGCTAAGCTACCTGAAAATTTAAAAGCTATAGGCGGAAAGCGGGGTCATGGGGTAGCTGTCAATTACCGGGGCAAACAATATCCTATGAAAGATTAAGAATTATTGAGAAGCCTGATAAAAAATCGGGTTGTGAAGCCAGACAAATAAAAGTATCTTTGCTATATTAAAATTCATGGATAATGCCAAGGAAAAGACGCTCAAAATCAATATATATAGCCTACAGTTTCATTTTAATCGCAGTATCGGCCCTGCTGTACACCGGTTTGTACCTTTACAAAAAGAACAACCAACCCGATAAAAAATTCCAATTCTCGGATTGCGACAGGGTGCGTTTTGCAAACATGCCGATAAGCCCCTGCGAAAAGTTGAACGACCTCAACGAAATCCACCTGCTGCACGCGCAAAGGAACGGGATAACACCATTTTGTTCGAACAGAGAATTTGATGCAAAAATTGGCGACTATGAAAAGAGGTATATCCTGGTAAAAGTCACCGACAGCCGTTTTTACCAGTTGAAATCGCTGTCACACTCGTTGCCCTACCTGATTCCCGAGGCCGTGGACATGCTGAACGAGATAGGATACCGGTTCCAGGAACAGCTGGTCGAGAAAAAGTACCACAATTACCGTTTCCGGATCACCTCCCTGCTTCGGACCCTGGAAACACAAGGCAAACTTTGCCACCGCAACAGGAATGCGACAGAACATTCGGCCCATTTATACGGCACGACAGTGGACATTTCGTACAAAAATTTTTACAGCACAGAGAAAGACACCATAGAAGCCAGCTACGAAGCCGTGCAGACATTAACCAAGGTATTGAGCGAAATGCGCAAGGAATGCAGGCTGCTGGTTGTCCGCGAACGCAAACAAGCCTGTTTCCATATAACGGTCGTTTGTTGCAAACCCGGGGAATATTGAAAGAAAACGCTGGTTTTTTTCTGGAAAAAAGCAGTGTGGTAACGATTTTTTGATTAACTTTGCACCGCTTTAGGCTTAAGGCCTTGGAATTTTAATGACTTCGTAGCTCAGTTGGTAGAGCAACAGACTCTTAATCTGTGGGTCGTGGGTTCGACCCCCACCGGGGTCACTATTGATTATCAAACACTTACATACTTTTTGTGTGTAGGTGTTTTTTATTGATACACACACAAATACACACACAAACATCGAACAACTGCATTTTTCAACCAACAAAAAAACCGCCACAAATTAATTGCAGCAGTTCTTGTGATATTGATTTAATCACTTTTTTTTGGTTTGATTGTTTAAACTGTTTCGAGAGGTATTAAAAAAAATCCGTTAAATTCGTATTTAGGTTTTTCATCTACTTCCACAACTTTACTTATATCTGATAACTCTATTTCAATAATCCGTGTTATTCCGTTTACCGTTTCCTCTAAGACCACGACATCATCCATTGCTAAATCTAATAATATACCTGTTTCAGAACTGTTATCCGTTTTTGTGATCAACACCGCTTTCCCCCTGTTTGCGTTGAAGTCGTAAACTGTTTTCTTTGACATAATTTTATTTTTTTTGATTGTTGATATTAATTGAATGATACTAAGTTTAACCCGTAGTGCATTTAAACTACAAGTGATTTTATATTGTTGATATTTCTGTTTAATAATTTATTTATCATTTGAATAACCGTAAGTGAGGTTATTTTAGATAGAATTCTGTTTTTATATCCGTCAAAAGACTTAGCGT
>DATGXD010000185.1:0-1560 GCA_035299105.1 Paludibacter sp.
TATCCTCTTTTTTGCCACGGCAGTCAATGAGGAACTTGGCCAGGTCGAGGTATTTCTTTTCACCCGTTGCACGATAAAGCCGCACCAGCCCCATTTCCACAATTTCGTGTCCGGGCGCATCATTGCGTTTGCCCGGTGCGAAAACCTGGCAAAGCAGGTCGGCATTTTTCAACGCGATGTTCAGGAAATTGCGTTTCCCGGTAGCCAGAAAATGTGCCACAGCAGCTTCGTACAAGTGCCCAGCATTATAAAGTTCGTGGCTTTGTTGCGATTCGTTCACCCAGCGTTCTTTACCTGCCCAGCCAAACGGTTTTTCTGGATTAATGGTACGCGCGGTGTATAAATATCCATCCGGTTCCTGAGCCTTTGCCACGATGTCAATCAGGCTGTCGACATAATGGTCGAGCTTTGCATCCGGGTGCACCGACATTGAAAACGAAGCACCTTCGATAATTTTATAAATATCGGTATCGTCAAATGTATAAACCGTTAGGAATTTCCCAGTATGCGTGGCAGCATTGATAAAATTCTGAACACGTCCGGTTTCTTCACATTTACTGAACGACACCGGGATTGTAACCGTTCGGTTCACTTCCACGCGTGGAAGCCAAAAGTTATCGGCGAGCTTTACCTTGTTGAATGGGACTCCTTGGTAAGGATAGTCGGTTGTCTGGGCTGCAAGCGAAAACAGGCAGCAGAAACTCAGGCTAATTTGAACGAGTTGTTTTTTCATTGTATTATTCATTTCGAGTTTTTTTTGCAAAAATAATCATTTTCCAACTCCCGCAAGCTGATAATATATTCAATCAAGGGGAAAAAATTTTACCCGGCGGAAAAAAAACTAAAAATTATCGGCAGGCCTATATTTTTAGGAACCAGGCATTCAAAAAATATGCTGCGAGTCGACAACGGTGTACAAGCCTTGGAAATGACAAACGAAAACACAGGAAAACAGAATAATGCCTAAACGGAAAGGAAAATCAATACCCGGGGTGTTATACACATTGTATCTTAATACTTTCCGCACAAGATGGAAATACCGCCGATATTATCCGGCTTCGACGCCATTAAGCTGACCGATGAAAAAGGCCATTCGTACTGGAAAGCCCGCGACCTGGCAAAAGCCCTAGGATATGCCGGGTACAGGAATTTCAAGCCTGTGATAGGAAAGGCAATGGAAAACTGCAAGGCAAACGGAAAGCCCATCGTCCAGCACTTTATAGGCTTCCACGAAATGACCGAACTCCCCAGTGGCCTTTTCGGCGAGGTCGAAAACCTGAAGCTGACAAGGTATGCCTGCTTGCTGATAGCCACCAATGCCAACAAGCGGAAACCAAATGTAGTGCAGGCCCAATCCTATTTTTCAGGGAACACCTCCTCGCCGGCGATATACGACACCCGCGAAAACCTGCACCTGCTATTGTATAAGACCCCCGGTAAAAAAAATGGCATTGAAACAATATTCGGCGACAACACCTGCTGGCTTTCGAAAAAAGAAATGGCCGGGTTGTTTTCGGTGAACGTTTCTACAATCCGCCGTCATCTTGAACAGGTCTTTGA
>DATGXD010000186.1:0-3416 GCA_035299105.1 Paludibacter sp.
CAATACTTATATCGATTGTCCCATGCAATTTTACCTGACCAAAGTTGAAGATGTAGCCGAAGCCGATGAAGTGGTTGAAACCGTGGAAGCCAGCATGTTCGGGACACTTTTCCACCGGGTGATGGAAAAACTGTACCAACCTTACACGGGTCGCTTGATACACGAAACCGATTTTGAACAGATGGTTTCGAACACACCCGAAATCGACAAAGAGATTGCGCGCGCTTTTGCCTCGGAATATTTCAAAAAGAAAAACAACAGCATTGTCCCTTTGGAGGGAAACAACCTGCTGATTGCTTCCGTACTCCGGAAATACATTCTGCAGGTTTTGAAAATCGACAAGAAACGCGCACCTTTCCGGTACATCGCCTCGGAAGAAGCCTGCAATTACCAATTACCGATATTCGGCGGGCGTTTATCCGTAAATCTCAAAGGCTTTATCGACCGAATCGACGAAAAGGATGGACATTTACGCATTATCGACTATAAAACCGGAAAAGGAAAACTGGAATTCAAGAGCCTGCCCGAAGTTTTTGAGCATAACAAGGAAAACCGCCAGAAATTCGTGTTGCAAACCTTCCTGTATGCCTTGTTTTACAAGAAAAACGCCGGGGACAGGAAAATTATACCGGGCATTTACTACCTCCGAAACCTGTTCGATGACAGTTTCGACACGGAACTGCGCCATAAGCCAGACCGCTCCATCAACCAACCGGTTACGGACTTTTCCATATTCGAAGAAGAATTCTGCTCGCACCTGACATCCTGCCTGGAAGAAATATTCGACCCCTCGATACCATTTGTGCAAACAGAAAACAGCAAGGCTTGCCAATACTGCCCGTACACTGGCATTTGCAACCGCCAATAGCCGCCAAATGCCACATCATCACGCAATATTGCCTTGTTTTTGCACCACAATGATTCATCCCATTATCAGGAATTTTGTCCCAAATAGAAGAATTTTATCCCAATTAATAATTTTCATTCCCGATTTCAAACAGAATGTTAGTTACTTTGTTCTAAGTTTTACAAACGTAAAATATCCGTCAACATATACCATGGCGGTTTTACCCGGGTACATTCGCGGTGGAGGTATCGAATTGAAAGCAAACAGCTCGAAAAAAGTAGAATCTGTCGAATTCCCGGGAGTTTTTCACAACAACCGTAATTCTACTTTGCTAAACCCAGTTTCCAGCAATAGTTGTTTTTACAAAACAAAAATGGAATTTAAACCACTTATTTACTGGACATTAAAAAAACATCAAGGAAAATACCATGCACAAAAAAACAAAAAATATCAACGACAAAATATCAGTTCACCCAAATTTTCTTACATTTGTGAGTCAATTTTAAATTAAAACCTAATGGCAAAAATCAAAGGAGCAGTTGTAATCAACATAGAACATTGCAAAGGTTGCAACTTATGCGTCGTAGCGTGCCCATCCGACGTTTTAGCATTAAATAAAGAAGCGAATTCCAAAGGATACAATTACAGTAACATGGTAAACGAAGACTCTTGCGTGGGTTGCGCTGCTTGCGCATACGTTTGTCCGGACGCCTGCATTACAGTTTACAAAGTAAGGGTGTAGTGTTAACAAACATCCTTTTAATTTCAAATTACAACTAAAAAATCCAAAAACACAGAATATGGAAGAAGTAAGACTAATGAAAGGGAACGAAGCGATAGCCCATGCCGCCGTACGTTGTGGTTGCGACGGCTATTTCGGTTATCCTATCACCCCTCAGTCCGAAATTATGGAAACCTTAATGGAGCTTGAACCCTGGAACACAACCGGAATGGTCGTGTTGCAAGCCGAAAGCGAAACCGCATCCATTAACATGGTGTACGGCGCTGCCGGCTGCGGGAAAAAATCAATGACAAGCTCCTCAAGTCCCGGGGTCAGCTTAATGCAAGAAGGAATATCATACCTGGCAGGCGCCGAATTGCCCTGCGTAATTGTCAACGTCATGCGTGGCGGCCCTGGTCTTGGAACCATCCAGCCCAGCCAGGCCGATTATTTCCAAACCGTAAAAGGAGGCGGACACGGCGACTACAAAATGATAACACTCGCCCCTTCATCCGTCCAGGAAATGGCCGACCACACCGTGCTGGCTTTCGACCTGGCCTTCAAATACCGCACTCCCGCCATGGTTTTGGCCGATGGGATTATCGGGCAAATGATGGAAAAAGTCATACTCCCCCCCTACCAACCCCGAATGACGGAAGATGAAATCAACGAAAAATACCCTTGGGCAACCTTAGGCAAACCCGCTTCGCGCAAACCCAACATCATCACTTCACTGGCATTACTGGCAGAGGAAATGGAAGAAATCAACCTCAGGTTGCAAAGTCGTTACCGAGAAATTGAAAAAAACGAAGTCCGTTACGAGGAATTCCTGTGCGATGATGCCGAATACCTGATCGTAGCTTTCGGAACCATGGCGCGCGTATGCCAGAAAGTAGTCGAAATGGCCCGTGCCGAGGGCATTAAAGTAGGGTTGCTCCGCCCGATCACCCTATACCCGTTCCCGGCCCAGCCAATCTGCAAATTCTCACATTCCACAAAAGGAATGCTTACAGTGGAAATGAATGCTGGACAGATGGTCGAAGATGTGAAACTTGCCAGCTGCGGCCGCGTTCCCGTCGAGCATTTTGGCCGCCTGGGAGGCATAGTCCCCTCGCCCGACGAAGTACTCGACGCCTTGAAAACTAAAATAATCAACAGGTAAAAACAGGGGGACAAACCCAACACCACACCTGGCAAAATATCAATCCAACATATATGACAACAAACGAAATAATAAATCCCGCAAACCTGGTCTATGCTAAAACCAAGGTCATGAACGACACCCCCATGCATTATTGCCCGGGATGTAGCCACGGCGTGGTACACAAAATCATGGCCGAAGTGATAGAAGAAATGGACATGCAGGAAAAAACCATAGCCATCGCACCGGTAGGTTGCGCCGTTTTTGCATACAAGTACCTTGACATTGACTGGCAACAGGCAGCACACGGACGAGCCCCGGCCGTGGCAACCGCCATCAAACGCTTGTTACCCGACCGCCTCGTGTTCACATACCAGGGCGATGGCGACTTGGCCGCCATTGGCACCGCCGAAACAATCCATGCGGCAAACCGGGGTGAAAACATCGCCATCATTTTCATCAACAACGGAATTTACGGCATGACAGGAGGCCAAATGGCACCCACCACATTGGTTGGCATGAAATCATCAACATCCCCATCGGGCCGGGTTGTCCCATTAAACGGCAACCCATTGGACATTACAAAATTACTGGCCCAACTCGATGGGACATGCTATGTAACCCGCCAAAGCGTACATTCGGTGGCATCGGTAAGGAAAACAAAAAAAGCCATCCAGAAAGCATTTGAAAACTCAATGGCCGGCAAG
>DATGXD010000187.1:0-2742 GCA_035299105.1 Paludibacter sp.
CGGCGTCCCTGCAAGTCGCTCATCACATCGCCCAGGCGGTCCGATGGGGCAAGTACTTCCACATCGTAAACCGGTTCGAGTAGTTTGGGCCCGGCTTCCTTGAATGCCTGAGCAAACGCGTTGCGACCGGCCAGGCGGAACGAAATTTCGTTCGAGTCCACCGGGTGCATTTTCCCATCGTACACAATCACGCGGACATCGCGGGCATACGAACCGGTGAGCGGACCTTGCTCCATGCGGTCCATAACCCCTTTCAGGATAGCAGGCAGGAAACGGGCATCAATCGAGCCACCCACGATACTATTGATGAAAACCACTTTCCCGCCCCATTCGAGGTCGACAACCTGCGTGTCGCGGTTACTGATTTTATATTCCTGGCCGCCAAACCTGAAAGTGTCGGGGACAGGCATGCCATCGTAATAGGGTTCGATAATCAGGTGGACTTCACCGAATTGCCCTGCACCACCCGATTGCTTTTTATGGCGGTAATCGGCACGGGCATTTTTGGTAATGGTTTCGCGGTACGGGATTTTCGGCTCCTTGAAGTCGATTTGGATTTTATCGTTGTTTTCCACACGCCATTTCAACGTGCGGAGGTGGAATTCGCCCTGGCCGTACAAGATGGTTTGCTTCAGTTCTTTCGATTGCTCGATTACCCAGGTCGGGTCTTCCTCGTGCATGCGGGTTAGGATTTCACTGAGTTTTTCTTCGTCGGCTTCCGATTTTGCCTTTATTGCACGGCGGTAACGGGGTTCGGGGTATTTTATTTCCTTGAAATCGTATTCGCATCCTTTTTCATTGAGCGTGTTGCCGGTGCGGGTGTCTTTCAGTTTCACGGTGGCGCCAATATCGCCGGCCACTATTTCGTCCACTTTGGTGCGTATCTGCCCTGCAACCGCAAATATTTGGCTGATACGCTCTTTCGAACCGCGGTCGACATTCACCAAGTCGTCGCCCTCTTTTACCTTTCCGCTCATCACCTTGAAATACGAAACTTCGCCAATATGCGGCTCTACACTGGTTTTGAACACATACAGGCTGGTTGGCCCGTTTGGATCGGGAGCAATTTCCTCACCATCGGCAGTTTGTGGTTTTTTGGTCAGGCTCACACTCGGCGACACATTCCCCACGAATTCCATCAAGCGCCTGACACACATGTCTTTCCCGGCGCAAACGCAGAAAACGGGGAACATGTCGCGGTGGATGAGCCCTTTGCGGATCCCCACACGCATTTCTTCTTCGGAGAGCGAACCCTGGTCGAAGAATTTTTCCATTAGTTCTTCATCGTGCTCGGCAGCGGCCTCCACCAACACGTTATGTAATTCCTGGGCTTTTCCAATCTGGTCTGCCGGAATTTCCAGCACATCGGGAACGCCGCCTTCGGGTTTCCAGCGGTACATTTTCATTTTAAGCACATCGATAACGGCGTTGAATTGCGGGCCGCATGCAAGCGGATACTGGATCTGGACAACCTTGCTGCCAAAATGTTCTTTCAACTGTTCCAATGTCTTATCGAAATCGGCTTTTTCCTGGTCGAGATGGTTGGTAACAAAAATAACGGGTTTGTGGAATTTCTCGGTATAGCGGAAATGGTTGTCGGTGCCGACTTCCACACCATATTGTGTGTTGAGGAGGATGAGGGCGGTGTCGGTTACATTAAGCGAAGTGACCACGCCACCAATAAAATCGTCGGAACCAGGACAGTCGATGAAATTTAGTTTCTTCTCGAGCCATTCGGTCTGGATGATAGTGGAAAAAACGGAATAGCCATATTCTTTTTCTACTGGAAAATAGTCAGAAACCGTGTTTTGATTTGCAACAGAGCCTCTGCGTTTTATAACACCACTCTCGTAGAGCATGGCCTCTACAAGAGTGGTTTTCCCCGAGCCGGAACTACCCAGCAATGAAATGTTTTTAATTTCATTTGATTGATATACTTTCATAATGTATTAAAATATTAAGAATTAATACTAAAAAAAGGAATATTTTTTTTATGAAAAACCGCATGCAATGTATGAAATATCAATTGAATTCATATTGGGATTTGTATGTTTTACAACATGGTTTTGGGCCAACATGTTTTGCGGGGGACTAATTAACGTGGGTGCTTGCAAGATTGCCCCATAGCCAGGGACTTTTCCGCTAAAAGCTATTCTTTTTCAGCGGAAAATTTTCCCCAGCATTGCTGCTGTTTCATTCCTGAATCCGGGGGACCTTTTAAAAAAATAACCGCTAACGAACAGGCAAACTGCCGTTATTACGCCAAATACGGCATAACTGTTTTCATGCGTGAGGAAGGTAGTGAGCGAGAAGAAGCCTGTGCCGGCCAGCACAAAAATGAATGTCACCAGGTTCAGGTAGCCAATCATGTCGCCGAGTTTGCGCCCCACATCGGCTTTCTGCACCATAGACAAGCAGGGAATCTGGAAAAAACCGCCCATGAAGGCTATGCCCGAAACGCAAGCGACAAACAGCACGAAGCCCATTGGCACAAACGTGATGATGGCAAACAACAGGCTCATGCTTCCGGAACCGAACAGGACAAACCCTTTCTTTACTTCGTTCCCCGAAATTTTCCCGGCAACAAACGAGCCGAGCGCTATGCCAATTGCCGCACAAGCCATCACAAACCCGGTAGTGGAATTCGACACATGGTAAACCTGTCGGCAATGGATGACAAGATTCATCTGCAACATACCTCCCACAAGCCAGAAGGCCGAAGCTCCAAGCACAGCGGCATTG
>DATGXD010000188.1:0-9450 GCA_035299105.1 Paludibacter sp.
GAACGGCCGTTTGCACGATGACCCGGTTGCATTCAGGGCCATGCACCGTTACCAACCCGGCGCCCGAGCGCAAGGCGGCCTTGGACGCCAGCACCGAGGCCCCGCCCATGCCTCTGCTCCCCGATATTATGCAGCCATGCCCGTGTCTTCCCTTGTGGCTGAATTTGAGCCTTTTTTTTAGCAAATGGGTTGTGTCTTCTTTTTCGGTGAAATACAAGTTGCTGGGTGTTTCTTCGATGGCCCGCGGGTGGATGCCAATCCCCAGCACTTTCCAACGCCCCACAAAGGCTTCGTTTTCGGGCAGGAGGAAAGCCAGTTTCGGGAATTGCAGGCTCAGGGTCAGGCTGGCTTTCACTATCGGGAAGCCGGCCGTGGCTGAGTTTTCCTCGCCTTGTAGTCCCGAGGGGATGTCGATGGATACCACCCTGCATTTGGATCGGTTTATCCATTCGATTGCCTGTGCAAATATGCCTTCGGTCGGGCGGCTTAGTCCCGAACCGAAAATCCCGTCAACGAGTATTGTCTCGCTGCTGGTGGTCGGTTCAACGAACACTTCGGTTATTTCAGTCAGGGCATGCGGGTACTCAGCCAGCAGGCGTGCCTTGTTTTTTTCGCAATCGGGCGAAAGCCGGTTGGTGTGAACCAGGAAGACAGACACATCATAGCCCGTGTTGAGCATCATGCGTGCCAGGGCAAGTGCATCGCCGCCGTTGTTTCCCTGCCCGGCCAGCACGCATAGGCTTTGCAGTTCGGGGAAACTGCTGATGATTTCGCGGTAAAGTGCTTCGGCAGCCCGCTCCATGAGTTCGACCGATGCAATTGGTTCGTGTTCAATTGTGTATTGGTCGAGCTGGCGGATGAGTGGGGTAGGGAAGAACTTCATAAAGGGTTTACCTGGTTTAACGGACTATTTTAATGTTGAAAGCGCCATTTTTTTCGCTGCCGAAAATGCTGAGCCACAGTGGAAGGTACATTTCGGTTCCCCTGGCTGTGGTTATTCCGCCCAAATCTACAATATTATTTTCATTCCAACCAAACGATTTCAGGATTTCTTTGACGAGTGCTTTCGAACTGGAATCGTTGCCGCTCATGAAGACATGATGGTCGCCGCCACCCACCATGGCGGGATTGACCATGATAGCGCACCACATGGTGTTCAGCGTTTTCACAACCATGGTTTTGGGGAATGTCTGCTGGATTTCTTCGCCCAGCGAACTGGTGTTTGAAATGGACAGGGTGGGCGGCATCCCTTTCGAGAAGTCGAGCGGGTTGGCAATGTCGACAATTATTTTCCCGTTGAGCCTGTTTTCGCCGGCCATTTTCAGTGCGTCGATTGAACCCATTCCGGCAGTGCAGTTGAATATCAGTTCCCCGTATTCGGCCGCATCGGCAAAAGTGCCGGCGAGTGCTTTCTGGTGGTTCTTGGCTACAAACGCGAGTGCTTTTGGGTTGTTGGCAGTACGCGACCCCATCATTACCGGGTGTCCTAATTCTGCCAGTTTGGTGCCTATGGCATTGCCAACCGCACCTGTTCCGAATACTCCTACTTTCAGCATAATACTTTTTAATTAATAGTTAATAATTAATTCTTTGTTTCTTCCCCCAAGGGGATTGGAAAACCCGTTTTGGGAAAAATTTAGCGGGCAATGACCGTTGAATCCACAAAATCAGCGATTTGCTTTTTAGACGGCAACTCGAGCATGTACTTGTTTTTGAAAATTTGCTCGTCAAGTCCGGCGGTTACATATTCAACCTTTGCTTCCTTCCCGTCTGCACACAGCAATATGCCGATGGGGGGATTGTCGTTCAGTCCTTCGATTTTTTCTGTGAAATAGGCCAGGCATGATTTTAAATCCTGCACGTATTCCTGTTTGCAGGCGTCCTTTTTTATTTCCAGCAGGACGTGGCATTTTAGTTTCCAGTTGTAGAATACCAGGTCTACGGTAAATTGCCGGTTTGGCCCCTCGATTGTTTTGCCTGATGCTTCGTAACAAAACCCGGAATCCAGTCCCAACAGGAATCCCTGGAGCTGCGAATCCAGCGTTGTCCGGGTTTTTCCTTCTTCGGCAGGCCGTGCATCGACCAGTTCCATGAAGTCAAAGAAATGGTCCGATTGGATGATATCCGTTGTGTGCTGGGGTTCGATTTTTTGCTGGAGTTCGCTCAGCACGTTGTCGGTTTCTTGCGACAATCCCACTTTTTCATAGGTTTGCTCATTGATATGCCTTCTTAGTTCCGCAACATTTGGTGTTGTCCGGAGTATCATCAGTTCATAGAACCTTCGCTTGGCATTGTCGGTGATTTTCAATAATTCAACAAAATGATTGAATGAGCAGTGTTGTATCAACTTGTTGTAATACACCGTGTTGCTATCCGAAACGTGCTTGGTTCCCGATGGGTGCGGAGTTGTGTCCCCATTCTGCTCCTCGGTTGAAAGTTGCCTGATGGGGCTGTTCTCCTTTTCCGCCGAATGTGCCTCGTCGTGCAGGAACAAGACCACGTTCTGTGGAAGCAGGTTTTCGGTATTATGGGAAATAATATCCAGTATCTGTGGGTAGAAATTGTAAAACTGGCGGCAGAGCCGGAGGTTTTCTTCCGACAACCCCCTTATTCCCAGTAGTGTGGATATGTTTTCAATCAATCTCGCGCCGTGTTTTTCGTACTCCTCGCCTTTTTGTTCAAACTCCATGATATAGTAACCAATCAGCCAATTGCGGAGGGTAAGCGACATGTTGGTTTCCCTCAGTGCCTGCTGCTGGAAGCTGGTGTGGGTTTGCCCGATTTTATGGAGTAACAGGTCAAAGTTCATTTGCTTGGCAATGTGGGATAAAAGCACCGGCTTTTACGGGTTGCAACTAATCAACAACCGGGCGGGCTGTTTTGTTTGTCCATTCCCTGGTTCAGCAGGGGTTTCGCTTGGAGCGAAGCCCATTACGAGCATGTTCGCGCCGATTTGCAATCGGATGGTTTGCCCGGAGGGCAAAATACTTTTTTTATCCCATGCTATGGGCAGGCCTCCCGTGGCTTGCCGGCCATTTCCAAACGCAAACCACCCCAACCGGTATGGAACCAGTTGGGGTGGTTTATGTGTACGGCGGTTTCCGGCCGGTGAATTTCTTAATAACGTCTTGAGTTGTAACCCCCGCCTCCGCGGTTTCCTCCACGGCTGTTGTATCCGCCGGAGCTTCTTTCTTCACGTGGGCGGGCAACATTCACACGGATTGCTTTTCCTTCAAATTCAACTTCGTTCAATTCGTTGATTGCTTTTTCGCCTTCGGCATCGTTTGGCATTTCAACGAAGCCGAAGCCTCTCGAACGTCCGGTTTCACGGTCTTTGATAATACTGGCAGAAGTTACTTCTCCTTGCGCTGCGAATAATTCCTGCAAGCTTTCGGCACTTGTGCCATAGCTTAAATTTGATACGTAAATGTTCATTTTGATTTTATTTAATTGTTTGTTTGTTGGGAATTCTATTTGGTAATATTCACGTTTACGGCATTCAGCCCTTTCAGGCCGGGTTCCAGTTCGAATGTGACTTTGTTGCCTTCGGCAATACCGGCAGGGGCATTGTTGATGTGGAAAAAATATTTTTCGACAGAATTCATGTCCTTTATAAAGCCATAGCCTTTTTCCGTGTTGAAGTATTCGACCCTGCCATCCAGGGGGGTGGCTTCCACGTATTCTTTCTTGGGTGTTGAAATTACAATGCTCTCCACTTCTATTTTTTCAACTTGGGCGGGGTCGGGGGGAGTGTCGGTTATGTTGCCGTTTGCATCCACATAAGCTATCATGTCGTCAAACGATCTGGTTCCGCTGTTCACCTTGCGCTCCTCCTTCCGTTTTTGTTTTTCCAGTTTTTTGCTTTGTTTCTTTTTTTCCGTTTCTTTTTTGTTCATTGTGTGTTCATTGATTGTAAGCCCTGAAACTTCAGCCTTGCCTTTTTTATGAAGGGGGAAATGCGTGGTTGGCCAAGGGAATTAAAGCCAGGGATAGATTTTGTTTCGTCTATGGGTTGAATCTTCAGTGGTTGCAAACCAGCTTCGGAATAGTTTTGTTTTTCCTGATTGATAAATGAAAAGGATCAACCGGTTGTTGGCGGGATATTTCCGCATTTTGAACCGGTTAGCCTAAACAAGAAAGCTGATCTTGAGGTCGATTTTAGACGATGGGAAGAAATGCCGGACACCGGCAAATCAAAGCATTGTTGAGAAGGATGTCAATATTAACTTGATTGTTGAAATGCAAAGATACAATAAATTCTTGATTTACTGCAATGCTGTGGGAATGTCTCCAAGTGGCCGGGAGTTCAAGGTGGTTTGGGTGGCAATTCCCGTGGCAAGGGTTTGGAGCGACACCCTTGCTACGGGAATTTATCAGTATATGGGGATTTTGTATGTTTTCGGACTAAGGGCCCGGCTCTCTTGTATGCGGACAATGAAAACACCCTTATACAGCGGAATGGAAAAACAACTCTCCGTTGTTTTCCCATTGTACAAAACCCGCCCATCCAGCGAGCTGACCAGTATATTGCCGATAGGCTTTACCGAGCTTATCTTCAATGAGTTGTTCGGTGTGGTTATACTTGTGTCGTCTTGTTCGTTGGCCGGTACTTCCGTTGGATTGCCACCCAAATAGATCCGGAGCAGCTCGAAGTATGCGGGTGCATCCAGCAGGATGATGTTCGGGTCTTGCTGTTTGACTGCATTCATCACGCCCCGGTACCAGGTGGGGGTTTTCAGGATATTCCGGAACCAATGGAAAGGTATGCCCGATTGCCGGGCGTGTACCCTGTTTACGATTTTGGTTGCCGCGGCTGTTGTGTCATTGTCGGTAATGTCCTGGTCGGCTTTCAGGATGGGCATGTTGCCCTGCATCATGGCATAGCCGGTTTTGGTGATTTTCTGCGGCACTATGCCGTTGGGGCTGAATGAGGCATAGCAGTCGAACCCTTCGGAATCCATGCCCTTGTAATTTCCATCGATGATAAAGCCGGTAATGGTTAGCCCCCATTTGTCGTAGTAGGGCTTGCAGTGGTTTTTCCAGGCATCCAGCCCCGAAGGCAAACCCGAGAATGGGCGGGTTGGCTTCAAAAGCCCGGGCATCAGGTATCCTGCCCCGTTGTCGGAAGCTGCGAAATAATCGTTGGGAGTGGCTGTTTTCCGGTAGTAATGAAGCACATGCGGCACCCTTTCCTGCAAAACAGGGCTAATGCACCACATCAACGGCACCGTGCCCCGGGCAGGATCGTCCCAGATACTGCTTGTTTTTTGCGAAATCCACGAGGCGGCATCGTAATCGCCCACGTAAAAAATGATAAAATTTTTACCGTCAACGTTCACTTTCCCGTCGTTTGTGAGGAGCCCCCGCTCCTTTAGCTGGTCGGCGGTAGTCCAGGGTTGGGGATATTTTTCCTGCAAGGGGAAATGTTGCCAGAAAGAAGCGTTGGCTAAAGCCCCGTAACTGATGGCATCGGCATCCTCGAAGGCATTGTAGGCGCTTATAAAAGCGGAAAACTGCCATTCTGTTGCCACATCGGCATGTAGTGTGCTGTGCGAGTTTGTGGTGGTATATTTGTAAGCCCATTCGGGAAAACCACCCACATAGCACATGTTTGCGCCATTGTTGTTGTTTTGGTAAGCCGTTGAGAACAATTCTTTCAGCGTGGCGAAATCGGTGCCTACGGGTTGGGTTTTGTCGTCGTTGGGCGTTTCGTCGTCCCAGGGGGACAGGTCGAAGAAAAATGCCTTTTTGCTCACGAAGAAATCGTGGTTCGACAGCGTGTGGTGGTTGCGTACCGCCAGGGTGGCATTTCCCGAGTTCAACCGCCAGAACTGGTCGATGTAGTAGCCGGCAAACCGGGTGTTGCAAAGTCCGGTTTTCATGTATTTTTCGATAAACCAGATGTAGGGGTCGTTCTTTTTCGAGCCGGTACTCATCCTTGTGGTCCCCGGTATGGTACCGCTTCCGGTGAACATGGATGTCCCATCCTGGTTGACCAGCCAAACCTTCACAGGGATTTTCGGTCCGTTCAGCACCAGCCTGGAATACAAACTGGTGGAAGCCAAATCGTAACGAATGGCAACCAGCGAATCGATTCCTGCCACCGAAGAAGCCACATTGCTGGTTGCCGGCACGTTAGGATCGTACACAACAGCTCCTTTGATATAGGGTTGGTAGGCGGTAACCAAATCGACTATGTTTTTGTACACGATGGTGTCCCTGCCGTTTAGCCATTCGCCCGGCTTGCGGTACATGTTCCACCACTTGGAATCCATGTTTTCGCTTCCCTGCTTGATGAACAGGACGAACAAGTTGGGCGCGCTGCGGTTGACCACCCCTTGCAAGGTTGCCACCGTGTGCACATCGTCCCAGGCAGTGTTTAAACCACTTGCAAGCGACAAGGGGGTTGACAATGTGTAGGTCAAGTCGTAAATGCCTATCGTTTGGGAATGGGTATGGCCATGCAACAGTACACAGGACAACAGAAAGAATATGGCTAATGGTCTGAATTTCATGATTTTCAATGGAATTTTATATTTGGGATAAGGAATTACGGCAGAGTCACCTGAACCACCCTCGAGAAGTTGTAACGCTTAATTGAGTTGTTTGTCCGAACCGCCGCCCGAATCCACCATGTGCCTGGGCTCAAGCCTTTTATGTTTGTCTCGGTGTAGTTCTTGTAATTGTTGCTGTTCGGGAAATCGGCAATAATGTTTTTCCGGGCATTTAAATCGTAATCGCTCATGCGGTTGTTGACACCCACATTCGGGCTTTTCCGCGAAATAAAAACCTGCGATTCGTACAAGGTGTAGTCATCCTCTTTCAATGTTGTTTTGTCAACCTCATTTTCAGTGTCTTCTACCTTGTATTTAATTGCCAGGTCGTATTTCGTGGTGTCGGCCGTATTTTTCTTGGGAGTAATGCTGGTTATCGACACCCGGCCCATCGGCACCACCTCGAACCGAAGTGCGGTGAGCTTGCCGCTTGCCAGCAGCACGGTATCGGCCTCCACCGGAAAAAAAGCACCCTCGGAAAGTGAAATGATATACTTCCCGGCAAATACCTTCGTGTTTTGGAATGTGCCATCGCTTTTCCCCCAGAAATAGCGCGATTGCGTATTGGCATGGCCTGCTTCCTGCCAGCTCAGTTCGTAGTAATTCACCTTGAAACCGATTCCTACTTCGGTTTGCAACGAATCGCCTGTTTTTTTATCTATTACAACCCCTTGGATTCCAGAGTCGGGTGCGGGGTAGTTATCAATTTCAAAATAGTCGCAGGATGTCAACCCTGCCAACAATGTGAGTGCAAATATTTTGCTAATTATCTTCATAAGTAACTCGTAATAATTAATGATGTGTTTTTTGTCGCCAATAATCAGATATACAAACATGTAACTCGTAACCCGTAACTTGTAACTTGTAACTCGTAACTACATTTTTAATTGTATTGCGGGTTTTGCACCAGGTTCTTATTCTTGGATATTTCGCCCGCTGGAATCATTTCGTAATACATTTTCGTGGAAAACGTATAGGTGTAACTGTTGACGGCTTTGGTTTCGAATTTGTAATTGTTGTTCTTGATATCGAAATAGGGATATAATGCCGTGAATTTCTTCCCGTTGATTTCCTTGTCGGCAATGCGCCATCTTCTCAAGTCCCAATAGGCCTGGTTTTCGAAAGCCAATTCAATCCGCCGCTCGTTCCGCACTTTGTCCCGGGTAAGTTCAGGCAACTCGAGTGCTTTTAGACCGGCCCTCGAACGCAAATCGTTTATCCAGGTCAAAGCAGTGGACAATTGGGTTTGGTCCTGGTTGGTGCCAAGTTCCACTGCGGCTTCAGCGCCGTTCAGGTAAACTTCGGCATACCGCATGTCTATCCAATGCTGTTCCGAGTAATTTTCTTTGATTTCGGCTTGCTGGTAGCTGTCGTTCATGTATTTGCGGATGCAGAACCCGGTTGTGTTCCCCGAATAGCTCCCGACTCCACTTTTTCCCACCACATGGTATTTTAACCCTGTAACCGTCGAAGTGTATAATTGGTCGTACGATGTTGCTGTTTCGTATTTGCTTCCGTCTTCGAGGATTAACCCTTTCTGGAACGAACAGGTGTCGCCTTTGAAAATGGAATTTGGATAAATGATACTTCCCCAGAAACGGGCATCGAGGTCTTTGAACAAATCGGCAGGATTGACGAACCTGGTTCCTTGGATACGCGTGCTGAAATCAGCCGGAGTTCCATCCAGGTGTTCGAATTTTTCGGCGAATTCGAGCGTTGGGTTCATCCCCGAAGAGTACCCGGAACCCCGGTATTGGAAAGGGATGAAATACACATCCCAGCCGTGGGCATTGACTGTGCGTTGGAAGTATTTCACAAAGATGTTTTCCGGACTGCTTTGGGCAAGGAACAACTCGGCATAATTTTTTTGCAGGTCGCTGTTTTTGCGGTATAAGCTGAATTTACCCGAGGCAACCACCGAGTCGGCGGCATTGTAAGCCTTCTGGAAGTAGGCATCGGCATATTGGGCATCGATACCAATACAGTGTTCGGCATCCAAGGTGCCATATTTTGCTATGCATCCGGCATAAACCATGGCACGCGATTTTAAGGTGAACGCGGCGTATGCGGTTGCCCTGCCTTGTCCAAGGATGGTTTCGGAACGGGGCAGCAATTGGGCTGCCTTATCCAAGTCCTCGCCTATAAAATCGTAGCAATCTTTTTCCTGTCCACGTGGGATCCTGAGTGAATTCAAATCATCGGGATTGTATTGGAGGACTGTTTTTACAATAGGCACTCCCCCGTACCGTTTCACCATGGCGAAATAACAATAAGCACGGATAAAATAGGCCTCGCCCAGCCAGGCATTGTATTTTTCGTCCGGGAAATTGGATTTGTACCGGGGCAGGGTTTCAATAAAGTAAGTCACCCTCCTGATTTTCCCGTAATCCCACAAGGGCCACCAGGTGCCGTCACCCATGTTGATAATGTCATTGGCTCCATCGCGCATTGCTTCGCCGGATACGTGTGGAAGGCGGGCCCCTCCGGGTCCGGTTTGGTTGAATCCGCCTTTTCCAAAGCGGAAATCTTCGATGGGCAAATCGTTGTACAAGGTTGCCATGTAGGCTGTTATCCCGCTTTCGGAGGAAAATACCTGGTCATCGGAAAGAACATTCAGGGGCGGGACATCCAGGTAATCCTGGCATGAAAAGAACACGACCGAGATAAGTAAGAATAATATCTTTTTGTTTTTCATAACTTGCTTATTATTAAAAAGTAACGTTCACTCCCAAATTGCAATTCTTCATAATGGGATACAAATATCCGTACGAGTCGGATGGATGTTCGGGGTCGACAAAAGACAAGTTGGATAAAGTTAAAAGGTTGAAGCCGTTTGCATAAACTCTGACCTTTCCAATCTTGACTTTCTCGGTAAGGCTTTTGGGAACTGTATAGC
>DATGXD010000189.1:0-24332 GCA_035299105.1 Paludibacter sp.
ATTATAAACGGCTTGTTATCTATCTTATTATCAAGCATTAAGGACGGAAAAACATTAAGTGGTAAAATTGAGAATTTTGCAGGAATGGGAACAGCCCCTTATCTGCCGCCGGAATCATTCACCCAGCAAAGCAGTCCCGTCATTGTTCCATCCCCCAAGGACAACTGTTTGCACCGTATTGACCAGGTTCCGGTCGTAAGGCCTTTCGGTGCGGACATAATTCCCCGAAAAACCCACCATGCAGTCCTCGTGCCGCCGGCTTTCCCACAACACTTCAACCGTTTTGCCCATCTGCCTTTCGTAAAAAGCCTTTGTTTTCAGTGCGGAAATCCGGTGCAATTCATCACTCCTCAACTTCCGTTCGTGTGCCGGAACAACATAGTCCACTTCCAGCATTTTAGTGCCTTGCCTTTCCGAATAGCTGAACACATGCAATTGCGAAAACTCAAGCGTCGAAAGAAAAGCCTTCGTTTCTTCAAACAATTCCGGCGTTTCACCTCTCACACCTACTATGACATCCACCCCAATGAACGCATGGGGCATCACCCGGTTGATGGTCTGAACCTTGGCGGCAAACAAGGCGGAGTCGTAGCGCCGCTTCATCAGCCTAAGCACCTCGTCCGAACCCGACTGCAACGGTATATGGAAATGGGGCATGAAATGGCGGCTTCCTGCAACAAACCCAATCATCTCGTCGGTCAACAAATTGGGTTCTATAGACGAAATGCGGAAACGGATATCCTCGTCCAGGTTGTCGAGCGCCTTCACCAGGTCAAAAAACGTTTCGCCTGTCGACTTGCCGAAATCGCCCGTATTGACACCCGTCAAAACAATCTCCCTTGCCCCCTCGGCAATTGCCTGCCTGGCCATGGCAACCGTGCTTTCGATAGTGGCATTCCGGCTACGGCCCCGCGCAAACGGAATGGTGCAGTACGAACAATGATAATCGCAACCATCCTGCACTTTCAGGAAAAAGCGGGTTCGGTCGTCGCGCGAACATGAAGGCTTGAATTCCTTAATTTTGTTTACCTGGGAATAATGCACCTTTCCCCCCTCCCGGGAAGCGAGGAAATCGAGTATACTGAACTTTTCATTGGCACCCAGCACCAGATCGACACCTTCGATGGCAGCAATTTCATCAGGTTTCAACTGGGCGTAACAGCCGGTCACCACCATAACGGCATTTGGATGTTGCCGGTTCAGGCGGTTAATGGCCTGGCGGCATTTATGGTCGGCCGTGTCAGTCACCGAACATGTATTGATAATGCACACATCGGCTTGTTCGCCTGCACGTACCTTAACAAAACCTTCATCCATAAGTTGCTTCCCAATTGCTGAACTTTCGGCAAAATTCAGTTTGCAACCAAGCGTATGAAATATTACTTTTTTATTGATAAAAATCGAGTTGTCAATCATCTTCGTTTTAAAACAGAATTACAAAAGTAGTAAAATTAAACCAAACACCATTCCATTTGCCTAATGGCTTCTGGTTTGTTATTGATTATTCAACCCTCCATTTCACCCGAACAGCCTAAATAAAAATACAAAAAAACACCATTAAAACCAACTATTTATAAAAAACACATATTGATATTTCCCATTTTATTTGTATTTTTGTACTCAATAATGTAAACTAAATTCATTTCACCCTTGCCCTTCGAGGCCGCTAAACTTCTACCTTATCTGTTTTGACAAAAATTATCTTTTGGATATCTAAGTTTTACATTATCAGCAACCCACAGCATTTTACTTATCACATTCTTACAGGCGTGGCAATTACAACTGGCGGTTCCTAATAAACAATGGCAAATGCCCCGCATTAAAGAGCGCCAACTATTTGGTTCATTAACGTCTCTAATCCGAGATTTTCAGATTCAGGCGGTGGGTTCACAAGGATGGTAAATTATCAATTTTTATTACATAAAAATACAACCCGGGTGGTTCTGTCCTGAGTATCCAAATATAAAAAAACAGGGATTGATCCCGTTCACTATACGAGAATAAAAAAAGAAAAAAAATGGAAACAGTCAAACGAAAAAGCGCAGTAGAAAATTTAAATGAGAACATGCAGGCAATGCTGAAAGTCCCAACGTACAACATCGGTGCATGCACTATCGATGTCGAAAAAAGGCAGTTGACCCTGGGCAGCGAGGTTTTCAAACTTACCAAAAAGGAAATGTATTTATTGATATTTTTTGCGGTAAACATCAACAAGTCAGTTGTGAGAAGGGAAATATTAACCACGATATGGAATGAAGACACTTATTCCAATTCAAGAAGCCTGGATGTGTATATCTGCAAAATGCGCAAATTACTTAGCAAAGACAAAAGCATTTTAGTTGTGAATATCCACAGCAAAGGCTACCGCGTAGTGGTAGACTAACCAGACACTGCCCCAACCTGGCAAAATAGCCAGCAAAAAAACAACTCACAGACATGTTAACAAAACGCATTATACCTTGCCTCGACATTAAAAATGGGAAAACCGTAAAAGGGATAAATTTTGAAAACATCATTGATGTAGGCGACCCCGTGGAGCTGGGTGCGTTGTATGCACAAATGGGTGCCGACGAACTTGTTTTCCTCGACATTACAGCAACAAACGAAAAACGGAAAACACTTTCGGAGCTGGTTACACGGATTGCCAGGCATATCAATATCCCTTTTACAGTTGGTGGCGGGATATCGAGCATTGAAGATGTATCGGTGCTCCTGGCCTGTGGAGCCGACAAGATTTCGGTCAACACATCGGCCGTACGCAACCCGAAGTTAATCGGCGACCTCTCGTCGCAATTCGGAAGCCAATGCGTTGTACTGGCTATCGACACAAAATTCATTGATGGCGAATGGTTTGTATTCCTGAACGGTGGCAGAATACCTACAGACATACGGACCCTGGACTGGGCCAAGCAGGCCGTGGAATTGGGTGCAGGCGAAATTCTACTGACATCGATGAACAACGATGGAACAAAAGATGGCTTTGCACTTGATATAACGCGGGCTGTTTCAGAATCGGTGAATGTACCGGTTATCGCAAGCGGTGGAGCCGGCACGATGGACCATTTTGTCGATGTTTTCGACAAAGGGAAAGCCGATGCCGCACTGGCTGCAAGTATTTTCCATTACAAGGAAATTGCAATCCCGGATTTAAAGGGCTACCTGAAGGGTAAAGGAGTTGAAGTGAGGATATGAGTTTTTCATATCCTCATTTTTTGTGGGGGATAAATGTTTTCCGGAAACAAGCGGCTTCCGTTACCGGAAAAAGAAAATGCTGTAAACGACAATTCCAACAAAACTCAGCCCCAATACAAGCAGGGGTAATTTCGTGGCAGGACCTTCGTTGCTGAAAATATCAGCACGGTACTTTTTCAATGCGTAATAACAACCGTAAGCAGACAGCGCGCCCACCAGCATGCCACCCAAAATATCGAACGGGTAATGAACCCCAAGGTAAATGCGGGAATAGCCTACAACCAGCGCCCACCCTATAACGAGCAAGCCATAAACCCTGTTCCGGAACAACAGCGCGGAGAGCAAAGCAAACCCGAGGGTGTTGGAAGCATGCGATGAAACAAACCCATATTTCCCTCCACGGTAATTGTGTACCAGGTGAATCACGCTATTCAAGCTATCGTTGTGCGATGGCCGCGGGCGCTGCACCAGATTTTTTATCAATCCCGACGAGATATTGTCGGCAATAACCACACAAGCCAATAATGCCAGTATAATCCATACCGAATCTTTTTTCCAATACCTGATTAGCAGGTATAAAATGGACATATAAAAAGGAATCCAGGTAAGTTTCCAACTTGCGGCATACATAATCCCGTCAAAGAAGGGGCAATGCAAGCCATTCAGGAATAAGAACAGAGTAGTATCCCAAAGTTTGAGTGTCTCAACCATATATTTGATTTAACGTATTTTTAATTCTGGTTGCATGTAAAACCCCGGGGATCATATCCTTTCGACATTTTCCTGCCCTACCCAACCCACACTGCCATTTCCCAATACAATCTCAGTCCATTCGCCCAAGGTACTTTTAATTGTAACTTTAGTGCCTTCGTGCAGTTGGAACAGGTCGGTACCACTTTTGTCGGGCGAACTTTTTACTATTACAACCCCAGTCATAACTATTGCTTCGTCATGGTTCAACATCTGGTTCTTCCTAATTCCGGCAAACAGCACGGTAAAGAAACAAGCAACAAGAAAAAATGTCCCGGCATAAAACGAGGCTCTCCGGAAAGAACGTGTAGGCCCGAAAACAAACAAGAAGGCAAAAACCAAAAGCAGGACAAATAGGCCGAAACTGAAATAAACCCATTGGTTCGAGGTCAACAATTTTATCAGGTTGCCGATCCAGCGCCCGAGGAAAAAAGTTTGCGAAGCAGCTATATTGTCGACCACCCTTTGTTGGGCCATTTCCATGTTATAGCGGGCATCATCGTACGAAGGCGATAACCTCAAGGCCCGTTCGTAATTCAGGATCGAGCGGCCAATTTCGTTCGCCTTAAAATAGGCGTTGCCGAGGTTGAAGTACAACTCGGGTGCTACACCTTCTCTTGCAATAACTTCCTCGTATTGTTTCGCCGCTTCGGGGTAATTACCCCGGGCATACATTTCGTTTGCCCGTTTCAGTCCATCCGCCTGGGCGAAAGCCTGAAAACCAAAGCATAGCATCATCGATATAAACAGAACAATGTGTTTCATATTGAACCTTGTATGGATATTTTGCTTATAATTTCCTGATTAACTCTTCCAGCCTGCTGATAGCATCTACCGTATCGCTGTATAAATTACCCATTTCCTGCTGTCCGGAATTGGGAGCGTAGCGGGCAAATTCGCAGGTATTCAATATTTCCTGGAATTTGGCTATGAGTTCTAAATCTACATTCCTGGCAGCCAATTCCGTTTCGACCCGCTCCTTGGTAAGCGACGACACGGGTATCGACAATTTGTCGCCCAGGTAATTCCAAACTGCCTTCAGCACTTCCTCGTAGAATTTTTCTTTGTTTCCTTCACCCAACAACTTCTGGGCTAGTTTCAGCCGCTTCCGGGCTACCTTGTTGGCCTTCTTGTTTTTCACCAATTCAAGGTTTGCATTGTCTTTAGCCTGTTTCCTGAACATAGCGAACAACACCAGCGAAACAAGCAAAGGCACCAGGAACATCAACCAGAACTGCGTGGTCCCGAATACGGGGATTTCCTCTTTCTCCGGTTTGATGTTCGACACTTGTATATAGCGAATATCCTTCCCAAGCTGTTTCACATCTTCCTTGTCGACGTAATTTGTTGACACGGCCACATTTTCACCGCCTTCACCTTTCAACACCTGCAATTTATATGTCGGGGTGCTTAACATCTTGTATTTCCCATCCTGGGTGTCGAAGTACGAGAATTCGGCAGCCGGTATTTCATAATTCCCCGGATGGCGAGGAATGAACAAGTATTCGATGGTCTTTGTACCTGCGGTTCCCGATGCCGATGTCTTGAAATTATTATTCACCTTCGGGTCATAAACCTCAAAGCCATCGGGGAATTTGATATCGGGGTTTTTTATCAGTTTCATGTTCCCAACACCTGCAATGTTCACCTTGATGGTCACGGCATCGTTTGCCTTTACCTGTTCGGTCGAAATGTTGGAATTCATGGAGAAATGCCCCACCAACCCGCTGAACGATGCAGGCTTGTTGCCAGGCAGCATATTAACCGAGATTTTAGTTTCGGGAGCAACAATCGTTTTCGAGACATTGGTATAAGAATCGAAGAAATCATCGAAAATACTACGGACAGTCGCCCTGTTCTGAACCCTCACAACTGCATCAAATACAGCCTTGTCTATCTTTATCGTCCCCGAATGTTGCGGATACAAGAGCACCTGGTACAATACCACGGTTCCATAGTTTCGGCCGTTATAATTTTCATACGAAAATTGTTTGTTTTGTACCTGTTCCAATTCCTGTTTCATGAAGCCGTTGAAGTCCGGCATTTTCTTATTTGCACATTGAACAACATCAACCAAGGTGTACAATTTATAGGTAACCACAATGGCTTCCTGTTCATAAACTCTCGATTTCGAGACACTTGTGCGGATAAACAAATTGTCGGATGAAGCCGATTGTCCGCCTTTCGATTTTGGCTGCGGGGCATCGGCGGGTAGAACCTTTATAGATACGCCGCTCGATGTGTATTTCTGGCCGCCAACCGTAATGCTGGCCGAAGGAATGGTGAAAGTCCCGGTTTTCTGTGCCTGCAAGGTGTAAGTATACGAAACAGACACCGAACTTGAACTTTTGCCATTGATTGTTTGCATGCTCTGGCTATGCGATTCGAACGGGCCGGCAAGGATATCAAAGTTAACAATATCCGGCATACGAAGATCTTTACCCGAAGCATTCACCGAGTAGACCAATTGGAATGGCCGGTCTAATAAAACCGCGGTTGGCGCCGAAGCGGTAAAACGAACCGGCTCATCCGCACGTACCGTCCACATACTTAGGAGCAAGACAATCGTTAATAATATTCTGCTTTTCATATCTTTATAAATACATTTTTTTACCAGTCTTTTTCTGCTTTTTTCTGACCTCTAACCTTTAGTTTCCTTGCCTTTTCCTGGGCATTTTTCTCATCCTGCTGCAAAGCATCTAATATTTGCTGGGCATTCTCCTTCGACATCTGGGGCTTTTGGCTTTTTTGTTGTTTTTGGTCATCTTGCCGATTTTTATCATAATTATCTTGTTGCTGATTTTGGTCTTTTTGCTGATCTTTATTATCCTTGGTTTGTCGGTTTTGTTGACTTTGCTGGTTTTGCTGTTGATTATTATTTTTCTGCTGATTATCTTTTTTATCATCAGGCAGTTTTTTTATCTTTTCGGCAAGGCGTCTTATGTTTGCATCATTGGGAAACTTTTTGACTGCCTCTTCGATTGCCTCTTTTGCCTTACTTTTATCTCCATTTATATAATATTTTGCAGCAGAATGAAAATAATCATCCACCGATTGAGCATGAATTAAAAAAATCGGGCATATCAATACAATAAAAAAAACTACTCTTTTCATACGACTATTTCAATTTAATAACATCCAAAATCCGATTTGTAAAATCGGAATATTGCAACAACCTCTTATCCTTTTTTTCCCATTCCTTCATCAAATCATATGCTTCCTGGTATTTCCGCTGGGCAATTAATTCATCAGCCTTCTTCTTTATTGGAGACTCTTTGTCATCCTTATTCTTGTCGTTATCCTTGCCGTTATTCTGTTTTTGCTGATTCTTCAGCATAAGCTGAGCATAGGCCAGATTATAACGCGTTTCATTATCTTGGGGGTTATTTTTCAAAGCCATTTTATAAGCCTCAATACTTTCTTCAAATTTGCTGCCAACAAACAACGAATTTCCAATATTGTGAAAAGCAGCCGCCATTTTGTTTTTTTCACTTGGTTTCAATTCCAAAGCCGATTTGTATTGTTCCAAGGCTTCAGGGTACTTTTTCTGCTTGAACAACGCATTCCCGAGATTGTAATTCGCTTCAAACGATTTCGGGTTTTTCGAAAGTCCCTTCCGGTAAGCGATTTCGGCCTCGGTAAATTTGCCCGACTTGTATAATTTGTTTCCATCGCGCATATCGGCATTTTCTTTCTGTGCGTAAATGCCGGTAACCAACAAACTAAAAATCAATATGTGAACAATCTTTTTCATTTTATAAAGGAAATTGATAAACGTGGTTAGCCCTTGGTGACTTTATCTTTCAAATCGAAAATCTTAATCTTGCTAAGTCGCTTGTTTTTGCGGTCGAAAATAAAAAATTCAACAACCAGTACTAGCAATGCCAGGAATGCAAAAGACTGGAACTGTTCGTTGTAATTGGAAAAGACACTTGTTTTAATGTCGGACTTTGCCAGCTTTTCCAATTCCTTATCCATAATCCTGAATGCCCCGTTTGTATTATCTGCCCGGACATACACTCCTTTTCCGGCCATGGCTATGTCGCGGCACATTTGCTCGTTCAGTTTCGACACAACCACATTCCCATCCTTATCCTTCCAGAAACTCATTGTCCCTGGAACCGGTATAGGGGCACCATCGGGTTTTCCCATACCAATGACATGAACCGCAATATTGTTTTCCGCAGCCAGCTTTGCCGCACCAATGGCATCGTCCTCGTGGTTTTCACCATCGGTAATTAGTATAATCGCCCTGCCCGCATTGCTTTTTGCGCCAAAAGACTTAATGGCCAGGTCGATAGCGCTTCCGATAGCCGTTCCCTGCCGTGGAACCAAGTTGGGCGAAATGGTCGACAGGAACATTTTCGCCGAAACGTAATCGACGGTAATCGGCAACTGGGTATAAGCGTCGCCGGCAAACACTACCAGCCCAATCTTGTCATCGGTCATACCATCGACCAACTTTGACAAAACCTGCTTGGCCTTATCAAGCCTGCTGGGTTGGATATCCTGGGCAAGCATCGAATTCGAGACATCCAATGCTATCATCACTTCAATTCCTTTCCGCTTCACGTTCTCGACTTTTGTCCCGAACTGGGGTTGCGTCAGGATGATTATCAAAAAGAAAATAGCCACCAGCTGGAGGTAAAACTTTACCCTGGGTCGTACAAACGAAACATTTGGCATCAACTGGAAAAGCACTTCGGGATTTCCGAATTCCCTCATTTTCCTTCGTTTAACAATGCTTACATATATAAAAAGCCCTACCAATGCCGGAATCAGCAGGAGCAAAAACAAATATTCTGGATGAGCAAATTTAAACATAATGATAAGCTGATAATTGAAAAATCCAAATCATGGGAATCGCTTCGAATTGTAATGACTAAAACACTTGAAAAGTTTTAAAATATGGCCATGTTGTTTTGAAAACTGGTCACGGCATTTTTCGAAAATACGTGTTCCTCAAAACCACCTCCGACAAGAGCAATAAAAACGCAAGCAGGCTGAATAAATAAAATTGCTCGCTTTTCTTGCTGTATTCCCGAACATTTATCCTTGTCTTTTCCAGTTTGTCGATATCCTGGTAAATACGCCGCAGTTTGGAATTGTCAGTAGCCCTGAAGTATTTTCCGCCGGTAATGGAAGCAATCTGCTGCAACGATTTTTCGTCAAATTCCGATTCCATTTGCTGGTATTGCACACCCAACGGGGTCGGTACCGGGATACTTACCACACCGTACGAGCCAACCCCGATGGTGTAAATCCGAATACCAAAAGTTTTGGCAATTTCGGCTGCCGTAACCGGTGCAATGTCGCCCCGGTTGTTCGACCCGTCGGTCAACAAAATAATCACTTTCGATTTAGCCCGGCTGTCCTTAATCCGGTTAATGGCATTGGCAAGCCCCAACCCGATGGCCGTTCCATCTTCAATCAATCCATAATTCACGGCATTGAACAGGTTGATCAACACAGCATGGTCGATTGTAAGCGGGCATTGGGTAAAACTTTCGCCTGCAAAAACCACCAACCCGATATTGTCGTCAGGGCGCGAAAGTATGAATTCCGAAGCCACGGCTTTCGACGCTTCAAGCCGGTTCGGTTTCAAATCCTCGGCGAGCATGGTTCCCGAAATATCCTGGGCCATCATGATATCTATCCCTTCCGTATTCTGGGTTCTCCAGCTGTTCGATGCCTGTGGGCGGGCAAGAGCAATAATAATGGCCGCAACTGCCAATATCCGCAGAATGAAAGGTATGTGGCGTAACTTGATTTTCCTACTTTTAGTAAACTGGCCCAAGCTCTGGTGAGATGAAATCTGGAGGCTTGCATCCGACTTGTGCATCTCCCACACATACCAAAACACAATGGGAATCAGCAATAGAAGTAAAATCAAGTATTCTGGGTTGTGAAAAGTCATTGTTTGCTTCGTATTAAAAAGGGAATAATTTTATACTTATTTTGCCGGTTTCAATTCTTCGTTCCTAAGTTCGTCAAGTGGTTTCACCTCTTCCACCTTCGTCTGGTTCACAAACAAATAGGCATTCACAAGGCTTAATTCGTGTTCATCGGGGCCTGGGTTCCACTTAGCAAATTTCACCAGGTCGGCCAGTTGGAGTATTTGCTTCAAGCCTTGGTACGCCGACTTCTGGCTGTGGAGCGGAATCCGCAAATTGTCCAGTATCTCGGCCGATGTCATTTCCATACTTTTGATATTGAAAACCCGTTCCACATATTCACGTATAACATCCGTAAGCTCCGTGTGGTATTCTTTGCTGCGGTTACTCTGCCATGCTTTCTCCTGCTTGATTTTATCAAGCTTCGACAAGGCGACAATGTGCGGGGGGATAATTTCTTCCGGTACCACTTTCTCCAGCACTGGTTTTTTCAGTATGTATTTACGCACAAAAACAAACAGCACCACCAATATAGCAAGAATCGTAAGAACCAACAATATGGTTTTGAACAATCCTGCCCAATCGAATTTCGGGTCGAGAACAGGCTTGATATCGGCAATGGATTTCGATGCCGTGTCAATTTGGAAAGGCTGTACAACCTTGAGCGAAAGCGATTTAGACCACACCGTATCTCCTCCGACCACAAATGGGAAAGGCGGGATATACAAAAGCGAATCGTGGAAAGCGGTGACTATATATTTTTTCCGGACCAGGATATTGCCATTGTCCGATTTAATGGTATCGCTTTGGGGAAATTCCACCATTTCAAGCCCGCCACCAATGGTATCCGAAAAAATAGGCATATCCACTTTTTGCCCCGGGCGTTGAGTAACTTCGAACGAAAGCCTGGTCTGATTTCCAACCCATATTACGGTAGAATCCAACCGGGCATTAACCGTGATTTGTTGACCACGGAGAGTTGATACTGGCAACAAAAGAACTGACAATGAGAACAAAAGAAATTTCCCCATATATTTTTCCACTTTTCCGGTTCAAAAAAACATTTTCTAAAAACAATTCTACTCCCTCATTTTAAACAACCTCATCAAGGCACGAACATAATCATCCGATGTGCTCATCGACACAGAATCGACGCCTGATTTCCTGAAAATCCGTTGCAAGGTAAGTTGTGCCTGTCCCCAAGCATGTTTGTAAGTGGTACGCAGGCGCTTGTCCGAGGTATCGATCCAAATCCGCTCACCGGTTTCGGCATCCTTGAGCTTGACAAGCCCAATGTCGGGCAACTCGGTTTCGCGTATATCATACACCTGCAAGGCAACCACATCGTGCTTCCGGTTGGCGATAGTCAGTTCACGCTCGAAGTTTGAGTCCATGAAGTCGGAAATGACAAATGCCGTTGAACTTTTCTTAATGGCATTAGTGAAGTAGCGCAATGCCCCGGCAATATTGGTTTGGTTGCTTTCAGGCTCAAAATCAATCAGTTCCCTGATAATATGCAACACATGCTTTTTCCCTTTTTTGGGTGGGATAAATTTTTCAACCTTATCCGAAAAGAATATCACACCGATTTTATCCTTGTTTTGAATGGTCGAAAATGCTATTGTTGCGGCAACTTCGGTGAAAATGTCTTTTTTCAGCTGCGACACGGTACCAAACTCGCGGCTTCCCGAAACATCAATGAGCAACATGACGGTCAACTCACGTTCTTCTTCAAAAACCTTGATGTACGGGTGTCCGAACCGAGCCGTCACGTTCCAATCGATTGAACGGATATCGTCACCATACTGGTATTCACGCACTTCGGCAAAGGTCATTCCACGGCCTTTGAAAGCCGAATGGTATTCACCCGCAAAGATGTTTTTTGACAACCCACGGGTTTTAATCTCGATTTTCCGTACTTTTTTTATTAAATCGCTTGTTTCCATAAATGCAACATGTCAATATGTGGATTTGCCAACGGTTTGGTTTTACCGGGAAAACGCTGTGCCGGCAAAAAAATTGACGGATTATCAAGGCACTTCAACCGTGTTCAGTATCTCGGTAATGATTTCTTCGGAAGTCATGTTGTTGGCTTCTGCCTCGTAGCTTAAACCAATGCGGTGGCGAAGCACATCGTAACATACAGCGCGGACATCTTCTGGAACCACATAGCCCCGGCGCTTGATAAAAGCGTAAGCGCGTGCGGCAAGGGCAAGGTTAATCGATGCACGTGGCGAAGCTCCGAACGAAATCATTTCCTTCAATGCATCTAGTCCAAAATCCTGCGGGTAACGGGTGGCAAAAACAATATCGACAATGTAACGTTCAATTTTTTCGTCGATATACACCTGGCGGACAATGTCTCGGGCTTCGATAATGTCTTTTGGAGAAAGAATTGGGAGGAGCTGTGGTTTTTCCTTCAACAGGTTCTGGCGGATAATCAACCTTTCTTCATCCTTTTTCGGGTAGTTTATCACCACTTTCAACATAAAACGGTCGACCTGCGCTTCGGGAAGCGGGTAAGTACCCTCCTGTTCAATCGGGTTTTGTGTGGCCAACACCAAAAAAGGCTCTTCCAGCTTGTAAGTGTGTTCGCCAATAGTCACCTGGCGTTCCTGCATGGCTTCAAGCAAGGCACTCTGCACTTTTGCCGGGGCGCGGTTTATTTCGTCGGCCAATATGAGGTTGGAGAAGACCGGCCCTTTCTTAATACTGAATTCTTCCTTTTTCTGGCTGTAAATCATGGTCCCCACCACATCGGCAGGCAACAAATCGGGGGTAAACTGGATACGACTGTAGTCGGCTTTAATCAGGTCTGATAACGTTCTTATAGCCAATGTTTTAGCCAGCCCAGGCACACCTTCGAGCAAGATATGGCCATCAGCAAGCAAGCCAATCAGCAGCGATTCCACTAAATGTTTTTGCCCGACAATTACCTTGTCCATCCCCATGACAAGAGCATCAACAAAGGCGCTTTGCCGCTCGATGCGTTCATTAAGTTCCCTAATATCAACAGATTGAATCATATTATTTTATGTTAATTATTTCTCGTTTTTTGTTGGGCAAATATAGCACTTATTGAAACGTTAAAGCATCGATTTGACATCTATTAACCTGATTTTAGAAAATTAAGTACAGAAAGGGGAAATCCGCCTCTGAAGGCTGCAAATTAAAGTATTTTGAATTAAAAAAGTCCTGCATTCGTAAAAAAACACAGGACTTTTCCAATAAAGGTCGGCTCGTTTTCCGGACTCCGGAAACGGGCGTTAATTCACATACAAATCATGTAACTCACGGGCTTTTTGGATACAGCGCGGATTCGAGGCATCAATCAACCTGGGGTCAATCTTCGGTATCCGAACCAGCGTACCGGACACAATATGGTCCGGGTCGGGGATATTATCCATGTTTGCCTCATAAATATAAACCCAGAAATCGGATTTACCATAATAATGCTGCGCCATTAACGCCAGCCTGCTTCCGCTCTTAATCCGCTCGGTAGCAATAAATTCCCTGTAAACGCGGGGTTGGTCAAACAAGATTTGAAGGCTGTCAACAGGTTCTGCAACCTTTGCCGAATCAAGGGACACCGAATCCTTCGGGACAACCACAACCTTTGGAGCCGGCAAATGAACTGGTTTCGGAGTCGGGGCCACCCATTTCGAAACGGTGTTCATCATTTCGGTCATCGACATATTCTGGCTTACATAGTGGAAAGTTTCGGCCGATTTGTCCAGCGACCTGTTTATAAAGCGGGTGACAGGTGGAAAATAATAATAAAGCCCCGTCACACACAAAACCAACAAAACCATACCGAGCAAAATTTTATATCGTCGCTTCCCCCTGATAGGGTTCATCGGTTTTACCTCATCAAAAAAAGGCGAAGTGAAAAATTCTTCGTTCAACCCTTCAGAATCCGACTCCGGCACCGTTTCACCGGGGGCAAAAACATTATTCCCGGCAGCTGGCACAGCCCCAAGCTTAATATCACCGGGGTTTCCTTCTTCCGGAACATTTCCACCCGTTCCTGCTTGTTCAGACCCGGAGGGCAATTCACTCTCGCCAAATACCTTTGTTATATTCTTTTCCAATGGTACAGCCTTCACATCGGCAATTTCAAACCCACTGTCAACCACCTTTTCCTCATCGTCGGCAATTTCCCCTGAAACCACAAACTCGTCTTCAACAATTTCAGGTTCAACCTCTGCCACTTCTTCATCTTCTATTTCTTCAGCCTCCATTTCCTCATCCTCCAAAACCGCTTCCGGAAACTTTTCAGTTTCATCAACAGGTTTTGAATTCAATGCCTGGATTTCGGAAATGAGGTTCTTGATCTCAGAAGCTTGTTCTGTGAAAATGCGCAAGGGATCGGACAATTCATCCATTTCCCTACCCGATGACTGAACCTCGGCAGAATCAACAGGAGCATCGAGCTGCACGGGTTCCAAATGGGCGAAAGGCTCATTCACCCTGTCTTTCAACAACGCATCAGGAGCAAAACTGACTTTGTGATGGCCTGCCAAGATGATTTCTTCTCCGGTCTGCACATTCACACTTTTCCTGGGTTCGTTCCACTGGAGTTTGAAAACCCCAAAATTTTTAACCTTCACTGTTTCGCCGGCCAACAAAGCATCTTCGATGGTGGCAATCATCACTTTCAGAAATTCCTCCGCAGCCCGTTTGCTCACCGAAGCTTTGGTTGCTACCAGGTCAATGATTTCCTGCGATGTGATTTTTTCCTTATTCATGATGTGGCAAATCTTTTATTTTTTCTTTCAGGATATTGCTTTGCTTGAAATTAACCACCAGCTTTGGCGGAATCAACGTACGGATTTGGGTCGACGGGTGAACCGACAAACGTTCTTCCTTTTTACGCACTTCAAAATTCCCGAAACTTTGGAAACCAATTGTTTTTTCTTCTGCCAGCAGTTCCACACAGGTGCTTATTGTTTTGTCCAGCAAATCGGCAACCACCGATTTGGGGGCATTCATTTTGGAAGCCATCGCGGCAATTAATTCTTTGTGGTTCATTATGAGCAAGGTATTATCTTTCCGTATGTAAATTTCATTATCTTACAAGTTTGAAGTATTTGAGGCTAACGAATGTTACTTTCACTCCACCTTTCCGTACAAGTCAAAATCGGTGGACCCAACAATGGTAGCCTGTATGAAATCGCCACTTTCCAACACCGGAGCAGAATCTACAGGAATCAACACCTCCGGATCCACTTCCGGCGAATCAAATTCCGTTCTGCCGATATAAAAATCCCCTTCCTTCCGGTCAATCACCACTTTCATGGTTTTTCCCACCTTGGCTTCGTTAATCTCAGCCGAAATGGCCTGTTGAATGGACATGATTTCCTCAACCCTTCTTTGCTTCACTTCATCCGGCACATCGTCCCGGTAATTCTCAAAGGCATAAGTTCCTTCTTCATTCGAAAAAGCAAAAGCCCCCAAGCGTTCGAACCGGGTTTTACGGATAAAGTCCTTCAATTCTTCCACATCGGCTTCCGTTTCGCCGGGATGGCCTAACAACAACGTAGTCCGAAGATGAATCCCGGGCACTTCGGCACGGATCCGGTCAATCAGCTCATATGTCTGGGCCGAGGTGAAATTCCGGCGCATACGCTTCAACATCGGGTCACTCACATGCTGCAAGGCAATATCCAGGTAGTTGCATACATTCACGCGTTCCCTCATCACACCCAGCATGTCGAAAGGGAAATGTGCCGGATAGGCATAATGAAGCCTAAGCCATTCCACGCCGGGAATATCCGACAACCGTTCCGTGAGTTCTGCCAATTTCAAAGTCTTGTACCGATCCTGCCCGTAATACGACAGATCCTGTGCAATCAGCTGAAACTCCTTGACCCCCTGCGAAACCAAGCCTCTTACTTCCGCCTCGATATCTTCCATCGACCGCGAACGATGCTTTCCGGTAATAATCGGTATGGCACAATACGAGCAAGTGCGGTTGCAACCTTCCGAAATCTTAACGTAAGCATAATGGGCCGGTGTCGTCAACGTGCGCTCCAACCGTAAGTCGGCACGGTATTCCTGCCCTATCTCTTTTAAGATATCCGTATAATTGAATTTCCCGTAAAACTTGTCTACTTCGGGAATTTCCTCACCGAGTTCTTTCATATACCGTTCGGAAAGGCATCCCATCACGAACAGTTTTCCAATCTTGTCTTGCTTCCGCAGGTCGGCAAATTGCAGGATGGTATGGATGCTTTCTTCTTTTGCATCACCAATAAACCCACAAGTATTCACAATGACGATTTCCCCATCGGGATTCTCGGCATCGTGCCGCACCTTATAACCCAAAGCGTCGAACTGGCGCATCAATTGCTCCGAATCAACCAGGTTTTTGGAACAACCGAGTGTTACAACATCAACCGTTCCTTTTTTATTTCTATTTTTCAATTTGTTGTGTAAAAAAGTCAGTCCGCTAACATAATTATGGCTCTTGGATTTGTCGCACTAAAAACCATACAAACCATACAAAAAAATAAGACTATTCAAATAGAGAGGCAACAAACTCATTCCTATCGAACACCTGCAAATGCTCCATCCCCTCGCCCAACCCGATATATTTTACAGGAATTTTAAATTGGTCGGAGATTCCAATGACAACCCCGCCTTTCGCCGTCCCATCGAGCTTGGTGATGGCCAGGGTTGTCACATCGGTAGCTTTGGTAAATTGTTTAGCCTGTTCGAAAGCATTCTGCCCGGTCGAACCATCGAGCACCAAAAGCACTTCGTGGGGGGCATCAGGAATAATTTTCTGCATCACATTCTTGATTTTCGTAAGCTCGTTCATCAGGTTCACCTTGTTATGCAACCGGCCTGCCGTGTCGATAATCACCACATCGGCATCGTTTGCTTTTGCCGAGGCAATAGTGTCATAGGCCACCGAAGCCGGGTCGGCTCCCATTTTCTGCTTCACCACCGGAACTCCGGCCCTCTCGCCCCACACCACCAATTGGTCGACAGCGGCCGCCCTGAAGGTATCGGCCGCACCGAGGTAAACTTTCTTCCCGGCTTTTTTAAACTGGTAGGCCAGTTTACCGATAGTGGTTGTTTTCCCCACCCCATTGACACCCACCACCATAATCACATAGGGCTTCTGAGGCAATGTGTCGTTAAAATCGGCAAATGCCGCTGAATTGTTTTCCGCCAGCAACGAAGCAATTTCATCTTTCAGTATGGCATTTAATTCCGCAGTATTTACATACTTGTCTTGTGCAACCCGTTTCTCAATGCGTTCGATTATCCGCAATGTTGTTTCGACACCCACATCGGAAGTTATCAACACTTCTTCAAGGTTGTCGAGGACTTCATCATCGACTTTCGATTTGCCCGCTACCGCCCTGGCTAGCTTCGAAAAAACGCTTTCCTTTGTCTTTGACAACCCCTGGTCCAGCGTTTCCTTCTTTTCTTTATTAAATATATTAAATATCCCCATAATCAAGACTGTGGAATTAGTTAGACAGATATATTTGCCAGAATGAATTTTAACCGGCAATTTCATGAATAGTTTACAAAATTAAGCGTTTTTTTCGAGCTTATGGCAAAAAAAATCCCCTCATTTTGATAAATGAGAGGATTCTTCCTGTTTTTATGAACGTTTACGATTTTATTTCGCGAAATATTCTTTCACCTTATCGTTATGTACAATTTCTTCCTGGAAAATATATGCACCGGTTTTTGGCGATTTCACCATTTTAATAACCTTTGCAAACGAACGTCCTTCTCCTTTTTGAAGAGATGCTACTGCCTTCTTAGCCATGATTCAGATATTATTTAATTTCTTTATGAACGGTTACTTTCTTTAAAATGGGGTTGTATTTTTTCAACTCCAAACGCGCAGGTGTGTTTTTCCTGTTTTTTACTGTAATATACCGCGATGTCCCGGGCATACCGCTTTCTTTATGCTCTGTGCATTCCAGGATAACCTGGATTCTTGCTTCTTTCGATTTTTTAGCCATGGTTTCTTTCCTGATTATGCAAATAAATACCCTTTTTCTGACGCTTTCTTAATGGCAGCATCCAATCCAATTTTGTTGATAGTGCGCAAGCCGTTAGCCGACACATTCAGGCTAATCCACGTATCCTGCTCCACCCAATAAAATTTCTTTGTAAACAAGTTCACATCAAATGTTCTTTTGGTACGACGTTTTGAGTGTGAGACGTTGTTTCCTACCATTGCTTTTTTCCCGGTAATCTGACAAATTTTTGACATTTCTATATCTTTTTATTGTTTACATTTTTTCTCAAAAACAGTGTGCAAAAGTACACTTTTTTTTTTATCCGTGCAACAATTCCCGAAGATTAATTTCAATTATTATTTCCCCTTGGTACCAACAGGGAAGCAAGATATTGGGAACATACTATTTAACTCCCGTTATTTCCTTCAACATAATCAATGCAGCCTGCGTGGAACGGATGATATTCTGGTCGCGCATGGAACCGAACCGGAACTCGCGGCTCACGATGGTATCGCCCGAACAAGCTGCAATCCAGACAGTTCCAACCGGTTTATCCTCGCTGCCCCCCGTTGGCCCGGCAATTCCCGAAGTTGCAACTGCATAATCCGTCTTCATCAATTGCCTTACATTGATTGCCATTTGTTCTACCACTTCCCTGCTCACCGCCCCATGAAGCCGCAAACTATCGGACGAGACATTCAAAACACGCTTCTTGATTTCGTTGGAATACGCCACGACAGACCCCTCGAAAAACGCGGAACTACCCGGAATGGATGTCAGCACATGTGCAATATTACCTCCCGTACAGCTTTCGGCAGCGGACAAGGTCTTTCCTTCCGACCTCAGTATGAAACCGACAAGCTCCTCCAACGGTATATCTTCATAGGAAATAATTGAATTCCCAAGTAGCTGGGTGAGCTTTCCTACTTGCTGGTTGATGGCAAAGTCCAACGCAAGCGTGTCGTACATAATTCCACTCAGACGCAACTTTACAATCCCTGAATTCGGCAAATAGGCAAGTTTTATAAAATCGGGCAGTTGATTTTCCCAATCGGCAATTTTCAACGCCAATGCCGATTCCGGATACCCATAAACCTGGACTGTCTTATGCACTATGACAGGAGTTTTGAAGAATTGTTTCAACCGCGGGATAATTTCCCCGTTCATGGCTGTCTTCATCTCGTATGGCACTCCCGGCATCGAAACAACAACTTTTTTATCCTTTTCGAACCATGTAACCGGTGCCGTCCCAACGGTATTTTGAATAACCGTACAAACCTCTGGAACCATGGCCTGCGAACGTGTCAGTTCGTTCATTGTAAAATTCGGACGTGTAGAAAATAGCCTTTCAATATTCCGCAACACCGAATCATCAAAAACCAAGCGGGTATTAAAGTATTCACACAAAGTCTGTTTCGTGATATCATCGTTGGTAGGGCCAATCCCACCCGTAAAAAGCACTATATCCGCGCGCGACAAAGCCAAGTCAAGCGTGTCGGTTATATGCGCCTTGTCATCACGCACAGATGTGATTTGAACCACTTCGAAACCAGCCTGATTGAGCTTGGTGGCCATCCAGGGCGAATTGGTATCCACAATCTGGCCTATCAGGATTTCATCACCAATGGTAATTATTTCTACTTTCACATTTTCAATTTCCATAATTCTCACATTTTTAATTCCGCTGCTGCTATCTCCAATTGTTCGTACCAGGCTTCTCCAAAACGGCGAACAAGAGGTTCCTTTAAAAACCGGTACACCGGCACCCCTGACTTAGCCCCCATTTTTCGCGCGCAACTGCATACGCTCCAACGATGATAATTTACAGCGGTAAATTCCTCGTATTTTTGCAACCTGACGGGGTACAAATGACACGATACAGGCTTATAGAAGTCCGTCTTCCCTTCACGGCATGCTTTTTCTATCGCACACTTACAAACCCCATCTTGATCCGTGTAGGTAAACACACATTCCGCTCCATCCACAATGGATGTCACAGGTTCACCATCGGCATCAATATATGAAACCCCCTGATTCTCAATCACAGCTTTTGACTTCTCGGACAAATCATCCCATACTAACGGCAATAAGCCTTTAATTATATCAACTTCCGAAGGCTCGAGCGGCGCTCCATCATCGCCTTCGACACAACAGATACCCTTGCATTTAGCCAAATCACAGACAAACTTTTCATCCAATAAGTCGAGGCTTATAATCGTATCATCTATTTGCAACATCTATCTTTAATTCTAAGTATTTTTAATATCATATAAAATTCACTTCCCCTCATGCCCTTTCAATACCGGGAGGCTGATGTGAAAATAAACGGCAACCACGCGGACCAGAATTACCGATAAGGCCGACAAGGCCTGGGTTAGCGCCGGAACCAGGTTTGCTTTTGCACACGCAAAATATACAATTCCACCCACCACGCAAGCCAAAGCATAAATATCCTTGCGGAAAATGAGGGGTACTTCATTTATCAACATATCGCGGACAACTCCCCCTACAGACCCGGTTATCATTCCCATTAAAATGGAAACCCAAAACGGGAATCCAGCAGTCAAGCTTTTTTCGATGCCCACCACCACAAACAATCCCAAACCAATGGCATCGAAAATAAAGAACGTGTATTTCAAATGAATGACAAGCTTTCCGAAAGCTATGACAAACAACAAAGCCATCCCTGTCACAACCAAATATGAAGGCTGGGACATCCAGAATGGGGTCACATCCAACAGCAAATCCCGGAGTGTTCCACCCCCAATTGCAGTCACCAACCCAACCACATACGCGCCAAACCAATCAAATTGCTTTGCCGAAGCTAGCCTAATTCCACTTATGGCAAAAGCAAAAGTGCCAGCATAATCGATAACATGGATAAAATTCATAAATGCGAGGTCGAAACTATTGAATAAAAAGAAAGCGCATCAAAAATATCATTTCTTGACACGCTTAACCCTATATTTTTTTTCTTACAGATTATTTTGAAGGAGCAGCAGGTTTTTCATCAGTTTTCCCGGCTTCTGGATTTTCGCCGAAATTTGGAGCAACCACCCCTGGTTCTGCTTGCTTAGCGTGCTGGTATTGTTCTTTAATTTCCGACTCATTTGCGGAAGTCGGTTGATTATTGTGGACACCTACAGAAACAACCGACAACAAAACCACACCGATTACCAACCCCCAAGTCATTTTCTCGACAAAATCGGTTGTCTTGCGCACTCCCATAATCTGGTTCGAAGAAGAGAATCCTGCTGCCAGCCCGCCGCCTTTTGAATTCTGGACCAAAACGAATAAAGTCAACAACACGGATAGAATAACGATTAAAACAATAATTGCAACGTACATAATGATGTTTATTTTTTTGAGTTTGAAATCACTTTTTCCAAAAAACGAATTTGGTCTGCAAAGTAAACACTTTTTTTCGGATTATTCAAATTTAAACTCTTTAATATTGCGATAGCTTCTGTATATTTTTTTTCTTGTATACACTTTTTTGCCAGACTTTCCGAGGTTTCCGTTTTACAGTCCAGCACATCCATTTGCTGGTCACCTTTACCAACAGTTACATGGACACCGATTGGAATTTCATTTTCCGATTCCACCCAGCCAGTCGCTTTACTCCGTTCCGACGGGCTCTCCACAACCTTTTTGGTTTGGAGTGAAACCAAAGCCCGCGCCGACTTCAGCCTTTCGGCCAAGTTACGGAGCGATTGGCGTGCATCCCCCCCCTCGCGGTTTACCAAATCAATCATATCGAAATAATCGCCCGATGATTTTCCTGCAGGGTCACGTTTGTAATGTCCGGCCGACAATTTCTTTTCAGGATACAGGTAATAGAACAGCCCCCGGCGATCGGGGGCATACAATGCTGCCATTCCCAGGCTTGGTTCAAAACTCACGCTACCGGCCAACTGGAGCGCCTTAGAGAGTAAAATCCGTACCGGCGAAAAAGCAGGATACGTCCCAACCAGCTCTTTCAAACCCGAAACATGCCCGGCCGTAACCTTTTCAGGATGCTTTACCAACAGGATGAATTCTTCGTGGGTCATGGCTTAATCAAAAATCCGCCAAGTCCTACCACTTGGCTACAGTATCGTTATAAATATTATCTGCAACTTCCTTGACAATTATCTTTACCAATTCTTCTTCCACCTCGTTCAACATCCTGTCGCTGTTAAACGTCTGACTAGCCGTGTAACGTTTTTCAAAATCATCCTCTGGGTTCTTAGTGTTTGTAAAACGGACATTTACGGTGACCGTCAACTTCGTGCTAGGAGCAAGTGTATTGGCACTTACACCCATGGGAGTTAGCTGGTAACCTGTAATTTCTCCTTCAATTTTTAGGTCCCCGCCCTTTTTCAAAACCTGGAGCCGGGTCTGCTTCACATATGTATCCCTCAATGTTTCTGTAAATTCCTGTGCCAATGGAGGATAAATCAACTCAGCCACATTAGGAAAATCGGAAATCGAAATGGTTTTTGTCTTATTATAATCAATGGATGCCCCATTGAGCTTGTAACTTATGACACAAGAGTTTACGGACAACAAAATAAAAGCTAATATTATTCCTATCCAAACATTCGAGAATCCTTGTTTCAACATGGCTTTCATTTTATTCAATTCCATATTCTTTAATTTTTCTATACAGTGTGCGTTCTGAAATTTGCAATTCATCTGCAGCTGCTTTTCGCTTTCCACTATGTTTTTGCAAAGCCTGACGAATCATTTGGCGTTCCATGTCCTCCAGTGTCAAAGGTTTATACGCAGGGTCAACAACATGATACTCTTCCGCATCCTGAAAAGTTTCAATATCATCCACCATGTTGAATGGTTTGGTATCACGAAGATTCTTATCTAATTTAAAATCAGGAGATTGAATTGTTGAAGAAAGGAAATTTTCTTTAAATGCATCCTTGCGAACGGGAATACCAGCCATATATTGCAAATCTTCCGCTTGCCCTTCCTGGTGTTGTCCCTCCATAATTTCATGGACAAGTTTTTTCAGGTCATTCATATCCTTCTTCATATCGAACAGCACCTGATACAAAATTTCCCTTTCACTGTTGAAAGACTTTTGATCGTTGGCCGAATTGAACAAAACAGGCAAACGTTCCATATCCTCTTTAGGCAAATAACTTTTGAGTATGCTTGCCGTAATTTCACGCTGTTGCTCTATAACGGAAATCTGTTCAGTAATATTTTTCAGCTGACGGACATTCCCATTCCAATAATAATTGGCCAACATGGTTTTAGCATCTTCAGTAAGTTTGACCGGTGGCATCCGGTATTTTTCAGCGAAATCGGATGCAAACTTCCTGAACAAAAGCACAATATCCTCTTTTCTTTCACGCAGTGCAGGTATGGCAATAGGAACCGTATTTAAACGATAAAACAAATCTTCGCGGAATTTGCCATCACGCGTGGCCTGTACCATGTTCAAATTTGTAGCAGCAACTACACGGACGTTAGTTTTTTGGATTTTCGAAGAACCAACTTTAATGAATTCCCCTGTTTCGAGTACACGCAACAAACGAACTTGGGTAGAAAGCGGCAACTCACCAACTTCATCCAAAAAAATAGTACCACCATCGGCAAATTCAAAATAACCTTTCCGGTCAGTCGTAGCACCTGTAAATGATCCTTTTTCATGCCCAAAAAGTTCGGAATCTATTGTTCCTTCCGGTATAGCTCCACAATTTACCGCAATATAGGATCCATGCTTCCGATGGCTGTAATGATGTATAATCTGTGGAAAATTTTCCTTTCCGACCCCACTTTCACCTGTAATCAGTACCGACAAGTCAGTGGGAGCCACCTGCACAGCAATATCAATTGCCCTGTTCAGCATTTCTGAATTCCCAATTATTCCAAAACGGTGCTTTACCGCTTGTATCTCTGAGTGTTGCATAGGTAAAATAATAATTCCTGTAATTATGACATAAACGCACTGACAAAACTACTAAATAATTACAGGAGTACTACTCTAATAAATCAAAAAAAAGAGTGAAAAACCAAAGAAACTTGACATCCATATTCCCCTAAACAAAAAAGCCCCGCATACTTCCGTATGCAGGGCTTCAAAAACGGCGGCTACCTACTCTCCCACCTTTCGGCAGTACCATCGGCGTGGACAGGCTTAACTTCTCTGTTCGGAATGGGAAGAGGTGGGACCCTGTCGCTATAACCACCTGAATATCTGATTTGTAACCGACAATGCATAACCGGTATCCACACCTAATTGTACACTGTCCATTGCCAATTACTCATCGTATGGGTTTTGACACTGGTAGAAAGAGAAGCGCAATCCGTAAGGAGTCGAGCCTTGTGTGCCCCGCTCCACGCCTGCGGCGGGAGGGAACTTCAAGAAAAGCTTTCGGGCAATTAGTATCACTCGGCTCCACATTCCTGTTGTACACCTGTGACCTATCGACGTGGTAGTCTCCCACGGCCCTCAATGGAAATCTAATCTTGGAGATGGCTTCGTGCTTAGATGCTTTCAGCA
>DATGXD010000190.1:0-1982 GCA_035299105.1 Paludibacter sp.
ACACGGAGCATTTCGCTCACACCCATAAATCGGGGTTTGTCGTTGTGAATCACACAGCAGTTGGGCGAAACACTCAGTTCGCAATCGGTGAATGCGTATAGGGCATCGATGGTTTTGTCGGATGAAGAACCCGGAATCAAGTGCACCAGGATTTCCACGTTGGCGGAGGTGTTGTCGTCGACTTTGCGGATTTTGATTTTACCTTTGTCGCTGGCTTTGATAATGGAGTCAATCAGTTTGGAGGTGTTTGATCCGAATGGTATTTCCGTGATTGATAGAGTCTTGTTGTCTATTTTCCCGATTTTTGCGCGGATTTTTACTGTTCCCCCGCGCTCGCCATCGTTGTAGCGGCTCACGTCGATTGAGCCCCCGGTCTGGAAGTCGGGGTAGAGGATAAATTCATCGCCGCTTAAATATGCGATACAGGCATCGCAAAGTTCGTTGAAGTTGTGGGGCAGGATTTTTGAATTCAACCCCACAGCAATACCTTCGACACCTTGTGCCAGCAGCAACGGGAATTTAACTGGCAAGGCGATTGGTTCCTTGTTTCGACCGTCGTACGATGATTTCCATTCGGTGGTTTTGGGGTTGAATACTGTTTCGAGCGCAAATTTCGACAATCGGGCTTCAATGTAACGAGGCGCGGCAGCGCCGTCGCCGGTGAGGATGTTTCCCCAGTTCCCTTGGCAATCAATCAGCAGGTCCTTTTGGCCCAGCTGCACCAGTGCATCGCCAATGGAAGCATCGCCGTGCGGGTGGAATTGCATGGTATGGCCCACGATATTGGCCACTTTGTTGTAGCGGCCATCGTCCAGCCGTTTCATTGAATGTAAAATCCGTCGTTGAACGGGTTTCAGTCCATCGTAAATATCGGGCACGGCACGTTCGAGGATAACGTAGGATGCATAATCCAGGAACCAGTTCTGGTACATCCCCGAGAGGTGGTGTTTTACGTTCTCGTCGGTAATTTTGGGAACTTTATATGATGAGTGAGCAGCGGATTGTTCGATGGATATCTCGTCGGTTGTTCCGTTCGACGGGTTTTCATCGTTTTCTGCTTCAATAATTTCGTCGGTACTCATTAGGAAAGAATTGTTTTTGAAAGACTTTTGGCTTTTGAAATTTGGAATCGACCTACAAATATACAAAAAAATCAGTAACTTTGCGCTTCTGTTTTTTGAGACATGCCATTTTAAAATGCTTTTTAATTGTTGTCCTGCATTTATTAAAAACTTGTATAAAAAGACTTCTAAGGGCTTGCAGCGTGTTGTGTGATTCTTTGGCCCTTGAATCAGGTGAAATCTTCACTGGCTTATGGAGGTGTTTCCTTCAAACGGCAACGGAGTGGATTGTGTTCTGGTTAAAACTCAAAAGGCGGATTGATTTGTCATTGAAATAATAAGAAAAATTGAAAATATAAGTTATGGCTTCACAGGAAGATGTTTTTAAAAAACTGATTGCCCATTGCAAGGAATATGGTTTTGTGTTTCCTTCGAGTGAGATTTACGACGGTTTGGGTGCCGTATACGACTACGGGCAAAATGGTGTCGAGCTGAAGAACAACATTAAAAAATACTGGTGGGATAGCATGGTGCTGCTCAACGAAAATGTGGTGGGAATCGACGCTGCCATTTTCATGCACCCGACTACGTGGAAAGCATCTGGGCATGTGGATGCGTTCAACGACCCGTTGATTGACAACAAGGATAGCAAGAAACGCTACCGCGCCGATGTGCTGATCGAAGAATTGCTTGCCAAATATGACGATAAAATCAACAAGGAGGTGGAAAAAGCGGCGAAACGCTTTGGAGATAAATTCGATGAAGCCGTATTCCGCACCACCAACGAGCGGGTGCTCGAAAACCAGGCTAAACGTGATGAAATCTACAACCGTTTTGTAAAGGCGTTGAACGACAGCGACCTGGCCGAACTGAAAGCCATTATTGAAGATTACGAAGTGGTTTGCCCCATAAGCGGAACAC